>VTPF01000002.1 GCA_008638025.1 Pelagibacteraceae bacterium
GGGAAACATGAACCCAGCCACTATCATTTTCAAAATCTTTTATTTTTCTCCAATTGTAATATTCATCTATTATTAAAACAGGTAACCCTTTTTTTTCATAAATCCATTTTATAGGAGATGTCTGAGAAGGTGCAATTCTTACATTAACTTTGCTATTTCTAAGACTTAAATATTTAAAATTATTGTTAATAACCGAAAAGGTCTCTACGTTTAAAAAAAATAGTAAGCAAAAAGATAAACAAATTATTTTTTTCATAACTATTTATGATTTTTGCAATTATTTTTTAAATCAATTAATCTAAAAATTGTCTTTTCTAAATCTAATATTAATATTTTTCCGCACAAAGAATAAGGAAAAGACAAGATTTCTTTAATAGCTTCATTTGCCATTAATGTACCAATAGTGCCAGCAACCGTTCCAATAATTCCTTCAGCTTGGCAATCTGCATGTTCATTTTCTGGAGCTTTTGGCATGAAGCATCTTAAGCATGGTGAATTTAATTTTTTATTTTTAAAGTTAAAAACAAATAATTGACCAACAAAACGACTAATAGCTCCCAAAATTAAAATTTTTTTATTTTTTTTACAGTAATCATTAATCTCTAATTTGCTTTTAAAATTATCAGTTCCATCAAGAACAATATCATAAGGTTTTGCTATTGACTTAATATTAGATTTTGTAATTTTTTTTTTATAAATTTTTACTTTTATTTTTGGATTAACCTGGAGAATTTTTTTCTTAGAAATGTCAACTTTATATTTCCCCACATCTTTTTTGTCATATAAAATTTGTCTATGTAGGTTAGACAGAGATATTTTATCAGAATCTACTATAGCTATATTTTCTATTCCAGATCTTGCCAAGTAGGTTAATGCTGGCGTTCCCAAGCCTCCGGCTCCAATAATTAAAATTTTACTATCAATAATTTTTTTTTGACCTTCGATACTAATTTTTTTTAAATTTATTTGACCTGAGTACCTTTGAATTTGATCTTTATTTATAAGCATTATTGACCCGTAGATCCAAAACCGCCCGTTCCTCTTATGGTATTTGGAAGTTCATTCGTTTCTATAAGCTTTGCCTTAATTATTGGGCAAATTATCATTTGAGCAATCCTCTGAAATTTTTTAATAATAAAATTTTCTTGTCCAAGGTTAATTAACAAAACTTTTATCTCTCCACGGTAGTCAGCATCTATTGTTCCTGGGGTATTTACTACTGAAATTCCATTTTTGTAAGCAAGACCTGAGCGTGGTCTGATTTGTATTTCAAGGTTATTTGGTAATGCCACACTTATACCCGTTGGTATTAATTTTCTTTCGCCTGGTTTTAATGTGATTTCAGAATCTATAAACGCTTCCAAGTCAAGTCCGGAAGATCCATTAGTTTCATATTTTGGCAAATTGACTTCTTTAAATAATTTTTTAACTAATATTTCTGACATTTTTATTTTCTGTAGAGTTTATAATTCTATTTACTATTTCACTAGCTATTTCAGTTTTTGAAACTTTAGAAATTTTTTCAATTTTTTGATTTTTATAAATTATTGTAACTTCATTATTATCTGAATTAAATCCAATGGATTTGTCCGATACATCATTTGCTACAATCCAGTCGCATCTTTTTTTGTTAAGTTTTTTTAAAGCATTTTCTAATACATTTTCAGTCTCTGCAGCAAATCCAATTACTAGACCTGGTCTATTTTTGTTATGATTAGAAAGATATTCCAAAACATCTATATTTTTGTTTAATTTTAAATTGTACTCAAATAGTTCATCTTTTTTTATTTTCTCATTTTTATATTCAGGGTTGAAATCTACAATGGCAGCAGCACACACGGCTATATCAACCGGTAATAAATTTTGACAAGCATTTAGCATTTGCTGAGCAGTTGTTACTTTTATTACATTTAATTCATCAGGATAATTTATATTAGTTGGTCCAGTAACAAGGGTGGTATCAAAACCAACTTCAAGAAGTTTTTTAGCTATCTCAAATCCTTGTTTTCCAGATGATTCATTTGATAAATAACGAACTGGATCCAGGTATTCTCTTGTAGGACCAGCTGTTACTAGAGCCTTTTGTTTACTAAATTTTTTATTTTTTTTAATAAAATAATGTTCAAGTGTATTTTCTATTTCATTAATCGAGGACATTTTGCCTTCGCCTATTTCACCACAGGCAAGCTCCCCAGAAATAGGACCGATAAATTTATAGTTAAAATTAATTAATTTTTTTATATTTTCTTGCGTTGCTGGATTGTTCCACATCTCTACATTCATAGCTGGAACTAGAAAAATATCTTTATTAGCAGCAGAAATCACAGTTGAAATAAAATCATCAGCAGACCCGCTTGCTAATCTAGACAATAAATTTGCAGTTGTGGGTGCAATTAAAATAATATCACTCCATCGCGAAAGAGCTA
The DNA here is from genome assembly GCA_008638025.1 of Pelagibacteraceae bacterium. Classification (GTDB taxonomy): domain Bacteria; phylum Pseudomonadota; class Alphaproteobacteria; order Pelagibacterales; family Pelagibacteraceae; genus IMCC9063. The sequence continues at coordinate 2,427 of VTPF01000002.1, forward strand.
TATGATCCATTTCTAGTTCATTGCTAATATCAAACTTATTATCGTAAACTTTATTTTGGGATAGTGAGGCTATTGATAGGCTTGTAACAAATTCTTTTGCAGAGTCTGTTAAAATTGTTTTTATTTCACAATTTTTTTTTTTTAAATTTCTAATTAGATCTAATATTTTGTAGGCAGCTATACCACCAGAAATAATAAGTAGAATTTTTTTATTATGCAAATTTTCCATAAATATTATTTGAATATCAATAAAGCAATTACTGTAATAACTAAAAATTTAATAATAAATGAGTTTTTTTCATCCCTAAGTTTATTTTTTTCTATTTCTAAATTTTTTGCTATAGCTGGATTGGATTCAATAGAGGCTGATTTTGCTACAAAAAGTTCCAAAGCTTTTGTGGCTTTATCCATTAGATGAGGAATTTCAGGAAGTCTTTCTATTACCTCTCCTGTAGTATTAATGGCTTGTTCAATTTTAACCTTTGGACTCATTTCTCTGGTCAGCCAACCTTCTAGAATAGGCTTGGAAATATTCCATATATTTGCGTCCTCATCAAGAGATCTTGCGACTCCTTCCACAACAACCATATTTTTTTGTAATAGAAGTAGCTGAGGTTGTGTTGTCATATTAAATTTTTCGGTAATTTCAAAAAGTTGAGCCAATAATTTTCCTGCAGATATATTTTTAATTGATTGTCCAAAAATTGGCTCACCAATAGATCGAAGTGCTTGTGAAAAAGACTCTTTTGACTCACTACTTGGAACTAAACCAGCTTTAAAATGAACATCGGCTACTTTCTCGTAGTCTCTCTGAATAAATCCATAAAGAATATCTGCTAAATATTTTCTATTATCTTTGTCTAATCTTCCCATAATACCAAAATCAACAGGTATTATGTTTCCACTGAGATCCACAAATAAATTGCCCTGATGCATATCCCCATGAAAAAAACCATCACCAACTGCTTGTCTTAAAAAATTTTGAATTACTGATTTTGCTAGTTCTTTCTTGTCAATTTTAGCATGATTAATTTTTTCAATATCTCTAATAGGTATACCTTCTACTTTTTCCATTGTTAAAACTTTCTTACTGGTAAAATCCCAGTAAATAGAAGGTACTTTAAAGAAAGGATCGTTCTCAGTATTGTTTTTTAATTCATTTGCTGCAGCAGCTTCAAATCTCAAATCCATTTCTATGCTTGTTATTTCTTTTAATAAATGAATTACCTCTACCAATTTAAGTCTTCTAGTTTTGGGTAAAAACATCTCTATAAAATAAGCAAGTAGCATTAGAGCATCCAGCTCTTCATTGAATATTTTTTCAATGTTCGGACGAAGAATCTTAATTGCAACTTCTTTTTCATTATCTTGTATGTTTGCAAAATGTACCTGAGCTATAGATGCGGCAGCGATTGGTTCTGATATATAAGTAATTTTTTTATAATTTTCTTCCCCGAGTTCATTTCTCAAGCTTTCTTTTGCTTGCGCCAAACTAAATGCCGGCATTCTATCTTGAAGTTTTTGAAAGTCGGATGCCAATATTTCTCCGACTATGTCTGGTCTTGTTCCTAAAAATTGTCCCAGTTTAATAAATGTAGGACCTAATTTTTTAATTGCATTAGCAAATTTTTCATTAGAGGGAATAGTATCGTCTGAACTTTTAGAATTAATTTTTAGACCAAGAACTTTAAAAAAAATTTTTATAAATAAAGGAGGACTGTAAATTTCCTCAATATAGCTAAGAGCATCAGATTTAGCCAATGATCTTCCAATTTTAAACAGAGTATATAATTTTTTAATCATTTATATTTTCCAGGCAGTATGAATAGAAACTACACCTGCCATTAAATTTATATAATTTACATTTTTAAATTTTGATTTTTCTAACATGTTTTTGAACTCATCTTGAGTATAAAATTTTTCTATACTACTTGTTAAGTATTCGTAAGGTTTTCGGTCACCTACTATGATTTCTCCAATTGTGGGAATGGTATTCGAATAAATTTTGTAAAGTTCTTTTAATATAGGCCTATTAATTTTAAAAAATTCTAAACAAATAAATTTTCCACCCTTTTTAGTTATACGAAAAGCCTCCTCCAGCGCTTTTTGAGTGTCATAAGCATTTCTAATTCCAAAACTAATTGCATAAGTATCAACCAAATTATCTTTAAGTGGAATATTTTCTGCACTAGCACAGATTTCAACTATTTTTTCGTTTTTTTTAAAATTATTACTTCCCTTTTTTAACATCAAATAATTTGGATCCATACGCAGGATATTTTGATTAGAATATTTATTAGAAATTAATTTAGAAATATCACCTGTACCAGAGGCCATATCAATTATAATTTCACTTGGTTTTGGATTTATAATTTTAATAAATTCTTTTTTCCACAACCTGTGAGATCCAAGTGACATGATGTCATTCATAAAGTCATACTTATCATGAACTTTATCAAAAACTTTTTTTACTATTTTTTTTTTTAATTTGGTAGTTTTCATTTTAATATGTACAAATACAAAAAATTGATATTTTTTAATAGTCTATCCTTATGCCTGAATTACCTGAAGTAGAAATAACAAGGAAAACACTTCAGAAATATATAGAAAATGAATATATCCTAGATATTAAGATTAATAACCGCAATTTAAGATATAAAATAGATAAAAATTTTCGTAAGAATTTAAAAGGAAAAAAAATTGTCAAAATATCTAGACGTTCTAAATATTTAATATTTCATTTGTCAGATGGAAATTTTTTTCTAATTCATCTGGGAATGTCAGGCCGAATTTTAGTTGACCAAAGTAAAAATAAAGATTTAGTATTAGATACTAGTTTTTATCCAAGCGCTCCTCCACTTGTAAAGCATAACCATGTTTTTTTTTATTTTAAAAAAAGTAATGTTATTTATAATGATACGAGAAGATTTGGTTTTATCAAATTTTATAAAGCAAAAGAATTTATAAACTCTAGCCACCTAAAGAACCTTGGAGTAGAGCCTTTATCTAAAAATTTTACTACTACTTTTGTTAAAAAAAAAATTTTTCAATTTAACAAACCAATTAAAAATATTTTAATGGATCAAACTTTTATATGTGGTTTGGGAAATATTTATGTCAATGAAGTTCTTTTCTTATCCAAGATCCACCCATTAAGAAATTCAAAATCATTAAATAATTTAGAAATTAAGCAACTAGTTTTTTTTATAAAAAAAATTTTAGTAAAATCTATTAGCTTGGGAGGGTCTACTATAAAAGATTTTCACAACTCCGAAGGGAAAAGTGGTTTTTTTCAAGATACTTTTAAAGTTTATGCCAAAGAAGGAAGCGCTTGTTCAAAAAAAAATTGCAGAGGAATAATAAAAAAAATAGTCTTAAGTAGTAGGGCTAGCTTTTTTTGCGATAGGTGCCAAAAAGAATAAAGAATAGTAGTTGACCGCTTTTATACCACAATATATAAGCAACGGCGTTTATGGCAAATACTAAATCGGCAAAGAAAAAAACTAAAGTTATTAAGAAAAAAACTGCTATCAATAGAGTGCGTATTGGAAAGTACAAAGGTGCAGTTAGTCAAATGGAGGCTTTAATAAAAACTGGTGATAAAGATAAGGCAAAAAAGTTTTTTGCTTCTTTTCAGTCGCAATTAATGAAAGTTTCAAAAAAAGGCTCAATTAAAAGACAAACTGCCGCAAGAAAAATATCAAGAATATCAAAAAAAATTTCTGCGTTAAAATAAACAAAGTCAAAAATTAAATTTAAATCTACATAATAGTAATCAAGTCAGTATCTAACAATTAAAAGTTGTTTTTTTATTTTATTAATATTTTTTTTATCAATTAGAGGTTGATTAAAAAAAATTTTTTAAATTTTTTTAATTTCACTTTTCAGGCGATAATTTTTTTTTTTATATATTAAATAAAATTCTTGCCTTAATATCTCAGACATATACAACAGCGTTCTCAAAAAAATATGACAATTACCACAGCATTAAAAGACAGCGGAGATTTGAAAAAAAATTGGTCAGATGTTCAGCTTAAGCTTAAAGAAGCTTACGGAATGGATGTTTATAAAAGTTGGATCCAAAATGTTGAAGCTAAAGAAATTCAACATAGCTCACTTACTTTGGTTGTGAAAACTCGTTTTGTTAGAGATTGGATTGTTTCTCATTATGCAGATAAAATTTTAGATTTTTTTCAAAAGTTAGATAATTCGGTGACTAGAATTCAATTTGAGATCCATGAAAGTTTTTATAGTGAAAAAAACAACCAAACTAATATTGTTGATTTTGCAACTGGATCACAAGTTTTAGAATCAAAAGACACTGGGTATGCAGCAAATAGATTAGATCACAGATTAACTTTTTCTAATTTTGTAGTTGGTGAAAGCAATCAATTAGTTTTTTCAGCAGCAAAAAGAGTAACAGAAACTCTAGGTCACTATAATCCACTTTTTATTTATGGGTCGGTAGGACTTGGAAAAACACATATTTTGAATGCTATAGGTAATGAAATTAAAAAAACAGATAAAAAAATTATTTATTTGTCCGCTGAAAGATTCATGTATCAATTTGTAAAATCTATTAAAAATAAAGATACTCAAAAATTCAAAGATGCATTCAGAAATGCAGATGTGTTAATACTGGATGATGTTCAATTTATAAGTGGCAAAGAAGTTACACAGGAAGAATTTTTTTATACCTTTAATAGTCTTATAGAAAATCAATCCCAGGTAATTATTTCGTGTGATAGATCACCTAATGATTTAGATAGAATTCAAGATAGAATTAAATCTAGATTATCAGGAGGTTTGGTAATCGACATCCAACCACCCGACATAGCTTTAAGATTACAGATTTTGAAAAATAGGTGCAAGGCCGAAGAGACCTATTTTGGAAAAGAAGTTCTAATTAATGATGATATCTTGAGCTTTATTGCAAACGAATTTAAGTCAAGCATCAGGGATATGCTTGGTGTTTTAAATAGAATTATTGCCTCATCAAGAATTCAGAACAAAATTCCCACTTTGCAGGATGCAAGACTAATACTTAAAGATTTACTCAATAATATGCAGTCAGTTATAACAATTGAAGATATTCAAAAAATAGTAGTAAATTATTACAATTTATCTATGGCCGATTTTTTATCATCAAGACGATCAAGACATATTGCCAGACCAAGACAAATTGCTATGTATTTATCAAAAAAATTAACAACCAAATCATTACCAGATATAGGAAGAAAATTTACTGGCAGAGACCACACTACGGTAATTCACGCGATTAAAAAAGTAGAAGAACTAATGTCCGCTGATAAGAAATTTGAATATGAGGTTCAGGATATAAGTAATAAAATTTTAAAAAGTAATTAAATGGAAATTAAAATAGACAGGGATGTATTTTTAAAATGCCTCACCCACATACAGGGAGTTGTTGAAAAAAAAAATACATTACCTATTTTAGCAAACGTTTTAATTGAAGCTTTTGAGGACAAAATCCAAATTTCAGCTACAGATCTTGATATAATAATTACTGAAAAAATTACTGCAGAAATTATTAAACAAGGATCCACCACTACTACAGCTCAAGTATTGTATGATTTAGTAAGAAAGTTACCCTCTGGTTCTAGCATTCACCTAAATTTACAAAGTGATAAAAGATTGAAGCTTACATCGGGTAAATCAGATTTTAATTTAACCTGTCTTCCTGCAAGTGAATTTCCTATTTTGGAAGATTCAATTGAGAGTGATTATGTAGAAGTGAAGGCAAAACATTTATTGAAATTATTAATAAAAACGAAATTTTCTATTTCTAATGATGAGACAAGGCATTATCTAAATGGTATTTATTTACACAAAACTGAAGATGAAAATCCGAAACTAGTTGCTGTTGCAACTGATGGACATAGATTAAGCAAAACTCAAATTAGCTTAGATTCAGATAAAAATTTTCACTCAATAATTTTACCAAAAAAAACAATATTTGAAATAATTAATATAATAAGCGAAGAAACAGACATGTTAGTTAAAATACTCTCGGTTAGATCAAGAGTTAAATTTGTTATTAATGATATTATTCTTATATCCAAGGTTATAGATGGCAAATTTCCTGATTATGAAAGAGTGATACCATCTGACAGCAGAAAGGATGTTAAGGCAAACGTAAAGGATTTTATGAGCGCGGTTGATAGAATAAAATCTTTATCGGTTGATAGAAAAGGGGTTATAAAAATTAATATAGAAAAAAATAAAATGCGTTTTTTTGTAAATGACTCTTCATCAGGAGAGGGAATAGAGGAGATTAGCTCATTTTATGATGGAGAAAATTTAGAAATTGGCTTTAATTCCGGATATTTGATGGACATAGCAGGAAATATTGAAGATGAGAATATAATATTGAAGCCAAAAGATGCCACATCTCCTATCATTATAAAAGATCAAAAAGATTTAGATACAACTTATGTCGTAATGCCAATGCGTGTTGTCTAATGTCTAATGGCGTATGTTGAAAAAATAAATATTTCTAATTTTAAATCTCATTTTTCCTTTCAGTCAGAAATTTTGAGTTCTAGCGTTGTTGTCTGTGGCAATAATGGTATCGGAAAAACAAATTTGTTAGAGTCTCTTTCATTCTTTTCAAATTCTAAAGGAATGAGGGGTGATAAATTAGATAATTTTTTTTATCATAAAGGAGATATTAAAACCAAATATTTAAATGTTGAAAGTTGGCTTAAACAAAAAGATTATTCTACAAACATATCTTACGAACTTATATGTGAAGAGAATAGTATAAACAAAAACTTTTTTATAGATAAAAAAAAAATTTCCAACCAAGATATATGTGAATTAGTTAATTTTATTTGGCTATCTCCACACATGGATCGCATCATGTATGAGGGAAATACAATTAAAAAAAATTTTATAGATAAAATTATATCTAATTTAGATAAAGACTTTAAAAAAAGTATTTCTAATTTTAAAAAGCTATCTGAAGAGAGAATTGCTTTGCTAATCAACAATGGAGATAGCAAGTGGTTAAGCATTATTGAACAAAAAATGGCAATTGTTTTTTTTAATATTTTAAAAAAAAGAAGGGAAAATATATTTTTATTGAATGAAATATCGGAAAAATTATTAAATAGTTTTAAAAAATTTAAAATTGATATTATAAATAATTTAGAAGAAACCTTAAAAAGTAGAGATGCGTGCTTAGAAAAAATGATTGCAATAATGCATAATAATAGAACTTTAGATCAATCGATTAAAAGAAATTCATTTAGCCCAAGCATTGATCAAGTTAGCTTTTATGATTGTGATAAACAATTAAACTCCGATATGTGTTCAACTGGTGAGCAAAAGTCTATTCTTTTAAGTGTAATTTTGGCTTTTGCATGGATGTACAAAAATAAAGATGTTCCCTTTATTTTACTTTTTGATGAAATCTCTTCTCATATTGATGAACATAATATTGAAAAATTTTTTGATGAAGTGGTTAAATTTGAAACCCAGGCCTGGTACACCGGAACTAATAAAAATATCTTCCAAGCTATTGAAAACAAAGCTTTTTTTATAGATTTAGCTTAATTGCATGCTCCAATTAAGCTAATAAAAATGATATAAAAGCCTTTCTTTTATATTCAAAAAAATGAGCAAAAATTTAGAAAATACTAAAAAAATAGATTCGTACAGCGCAGATTCTATAAGGGTCTTAAAAGGGTTGGATGCTGTAAGAAAAAGACCAGGTATGTATATTGGAGATACAGATGATGGAACTGGTCTTCATCACATGGTATTTGAAGTAGTTGATAATTCTATCGATGAGGCTTTAGCAGGTCATTGTACCAAAATAGATGTAAGCATTAATAGCGATAATACTATTACTGTCTCGGATAACGGGAGGGGTATCCCCGTTGATATTCATAAATCTGAGGGTATTTCAGCAGCAGAAGTTATCATGACCCAGCTACATGCCGGTGGTAAATTTGATCACAATACATACAAAGTGTCAGGAGGATTACATGGAGTTGGTGTATCTGTAGTAAATGCTTTATCTGAATCTTTAAAGTTAACTATTTGTAGAGATAAAAAAAAATATTTTGTTGAATTTAAAAATGGCTTTGTTGTTAAACCACTTATCCAGATTGGAACTTCTGATGAAAGAGGCACATCAATAATATTTGCTCCGTCTGCTCAAATTTTTAATTCAATAAATTTTGAAACTTCTATAATAGAAAAAAGATTAAAAGAATTAGCATATCTTAATAAAGGACTTGAAATTAATTTAATAGATCAAAGAAAAACTAAACCTCAAAATTTTAAATTTAAATTTGAAGGTGGAATAAAAGAATTTGTAGAAGATTTAAATAAAAACAAAGCTAAGATTAAAAATGAATCAGACGAATCTGTTTTGGATGAACCAATTTATTTTTCAGGATCTAAAAATGGAATAGAGGTAGAATGTTCACTACTTTGGAATGCAACTTATAATGAGCACATAGTATGTTTTACAAATAATATTCCACAAAAAGATGGTGGAACCCATTTATTGGGATTTAGAAATGCTATTACCAGATTAATCAACAAATATGTTTCAGATAATGGACTGGCAAAAAAAGAAAAAATTACTATTTCGGGAGACGATGTTAGAGAAGGTTTGGTTTGTATTTTGTCTACCAAGGTACCAGATCCAAAATTTTCTTCTCAAACAAAGGAAAAATTAGTCTCTTCAGAAGTTCGTCCGGTTGTGGAAACTATAACTAATGAAAAATTGTCTGTTTGGTTTGATAAACATCAAAAAGAGACAAAAATAATTATTGGAAAAATTATTCAGGCCGCTGTAGCTAGGGAAGTTGCTAGAAAAGCCAGAGAAAGTGTTCGTAGAAAAAGTGCGTTGGATATCACTAGTCTTCCTGGAAAATTGGCAGATTGTCAAACAAACGATAAGGAAATGGCTGAATTATTTATAGTTGAGGGAGATTCCGCGGGTGGATCAGCAAAGCAGGCAAGAAATAGAGAGTTTCAAGCTGTATTGCCATTGAGAGGAAAAATTCTAAATACTTATGTTGAACAAAAAAATGATCCTGGAGAAAAGAAAAAAGTATTTGCCAAGATGTTATCGTCTAATGAAATCATTACACTAATCAATGCGCTTGGAACAGGGTTTGATCCTTTTGAGATAGAAAATTTGCGATATGGAAAAATTGTTATAATGACAGATGCCGATGTTGATGGATCCCATATAAGAACATTGCTATTGACTTTTTTTAATAACGAACCCTTTAATCAGTTAATAAAATCAGGAAGAATTTTTATTGCTCAACCACCATTATACAAAATTACTAAAGGATCAAAATCAATTTATATAAAAAACGAAAAGAATTTAGAAGATTTTGTAATTTCTAATTCTGAAGAGTTGAAGTTATTAAAAAAAGAGTCTGTAAATTTCAAAGAAGTTTTTGAAGCGGAAAAATCAAAATATACTTTGCAAAGATTTAAAGGTTTGGGGGAGATGAATCCGGATGAGTTGTGGAATACTACATTGGACCCTAAAAACAATACGTTACTAAAAGTAAATTATTCATCAGCAAGTGATAAATTGACAATGGTTGGGAACGAAGAAACAACACCATCTGCTGAAGATGTAGAGATATTTGATATATTGATGGGAAATGATGTTTCTAAAAGAAAAGATTTTATTAATACAAATGCAATTAATGTCAATAATTTAGACATTTAAAATGAATTTAAAAAATATTTTTGGCTCTAGCCAAGAAAATATTAAATTAGAAACATTAACCAACATAAGATGGATTGCAATAATAGGACAGCTGTTTGCAGTTTGTTTGGTATATTTTTATTACAAATTTGAATTTGCATTCTATTGGTCATTAGCTGCAATTTTTTTATCTATCTTTTTAAATATTATTTTAGAGTTTTATAAATTTTCTATTCAAAGATTAAATAATCTTTGGGCAAGTCTAAGTATTTTATATGATTTAATTCAGTTATCTTTTTTGCTTTTTTTAACTGGTGGTCTTACTAATCCATTTTCTATTTTAATATTAGTGCCCACAACAATTGCAGTAACTTTTTTATCTAAAAGAAGTAGTATTATTATTGCTTCCGTCTCTATTGTTATGTTGTCAATTTTATCTACTAAGCATTTACCTTTGCCAGGGCCAGCTTTAGTTTTGCCACAACATTATTTAATAGGATTATGGGCCTCATTAACAATTGGCATTATTTTTCTTGGCAATTATGCTTACTCAATTACTATTGAAGATCGAAAAAGAGCTAAAGCTTTTGATAATTTAGAGCAGGCTCTTTCAAGGGAAAGAGAATTAAAATCATTAGGAGGTTTAGCCGCCGCCGCCGCTCATGAATTGGCAACACCATTAGGCACTATAACTTTAGTAATTGAAGATTTAAAAAAACAGTTAGGAAAAAACCCTAAATTTAAAAATGACGTAGAGTTGTTAAACTCACAAATAAAAAGATGCAAAGTAATTTTGAAAGATTTATCTACCGACCCAAACAAGCAGGATTCTTTTATAGAAAATGTTACTTTTAAAAATTTAATTCAAGAAATTGTTTTTTCTTTTGAGATTCCAAAAAATAAAAAAATTAAAATTTTTGACCAAAAATTTGATAATCATTTTATGGTTACAAGAAAAATAGAGTTAATTTATGCTTTGCGAAATATAATTGATAATGCGATTAAGTTTGCTAATAAAAAAATTGAAATTGAGCTTTTTAATAAGGATAAAAAAATAGAGTTAAATATTAGTGATGATGGCAGTGGTTTTTCACAAGATATTATTCAAAAATTAGGAGAGCCGTATATTAAATCTTCACTTGTGACAAAAAACAAGAGAGGATTGGGATTGGGAATATTTATATCTAAAACATTATTGGAGAGAACTGGAGCTAAGATTTTTTTTAAAAAAAGTATTTTAGGTGGAGCTCTCGTTAATATTATCTGGAAAGATACTAGTTTAAAAATTTAATTTTTTTTACTTATAAATTTGTATGATAAAATTTTGTAAGCTAGTTTTGCAGCTAAGAAATCGCATGCATGAAGATTCTTTTTGGGGGCTAGTTCATTAATGTCAGCCCCAACAATATTAGCATTTTCAGAGGCTATCTTTAATATTTTGATTGCATCGCTCCATAACAAGCCTCCTGGTTCAGGGGTCCCTGTCGCAGGAATCAAGCTAGAATCAAAACCATCTAAATCAAAAGTTATATAAACATTTTTATTTTTAATTAATTTTTTAAACAAACCAAGATTCCAATTCTTCATATCTTTCCCCCAAAAAATTTTCATTTTTTTTGGAATTGATTTATAGTATTTGTATTCATCTAAGCACAAATTTCTTATACCAAAGGAAATAATTTCAATATTTGGGAAATCAAGACACCTTCGCATAGCTGAAGCGTGTGAATATTTTTCTCCTTCATACCCATCTCTTAAGTCTGCGTGGGCATCAAATTGTAAAATAGTAATTTTTTTAAATTTATGAGAAAATGCTTTTATAATTCCAGGTGTAATAGAATGTTCTCCTCCAAATATAAGGGGGAATTCTTTTTTATCTAAGATTTTTTTTGTAATTTGAGTTAATTGTTCAAGCGCTTGATTTAATTTTTTTTTAATTACAAAAGGTTTTAATGTTTTAACTTGAAATTTTTTGTATGGTTCTAAAAGTAATTCTTCATCAAATAACTCAACTTGATGTGAAGCATTAATCATTGCTTTTGGACCATATTTAGTTCCTGATCCATAACTTACACTCTTTTCTAAACCAAATGGAATTACACAAACTTTATTTTTAGAGACAGTTTCTTTAGGTAATCCCAAAAAACCTAACAAGGAACTATAAAAGATCATTTATTAAAAATTTCAGCAAAATTTCTTCTTGGTCTATTCTTCCAATTCATTCGGTGATAAGCATCACTGGCTATCAAAGGTAAAACACTCGTTGCTTCTGCAAAAACCATTTGTTCTTTAGAAGTATCAACCTTACCCCAGGAACTGGCTTCTTTTAATGTTGAGCTACTACAAGCTCCATCACGAGAATCAGCAACTGTTATTTGAACTGCATACTTGTGCATTTCAACATTTTTTCCCAATAGTTCGGCACATATAACTGTATCTTGAATAAAGTTTTTTGGGACTCCTCCCCCAATCATAAATAGGCCTGAATTTTTTGATTTGATTTTTATTTCTGTGAGTTCTCTAAATTCTCTTATTGAATCAATTGTTAAATGATTATTTGGATTTTGTTCTTGATGCATTACCAGTCCAAAACCAGCAGAACTATCTGTGAATGCTGGACAAAAAATAGGAACACCATGATCATAAGCAGTTTCAATCAAAGAGTTTTTTTTCTTTGAGTTCTGTTTTAAATATTTTCCTAATTCCCATATAAACTCTCGAGAAGTATGCGGCTTGGGAGGTAAAGAGTTAGCTACTTCGCAAATAGTTTTGTCACATGATTGCAACTCATCTTCGTCAATGTAAGTATCGTAAATTCTGTCAATATAGTTTTCTCTTAAAATATTATCATCTTGGAATTGATTACCCTGGTAATGCTTGAAGCCAAGAGCTTCAAAAAAATCCATATCGATAATAGAGGCACCAGTTGAAACAATAGCATCAACCATGTTGTATTTAATTAGATCAGAATAAAGTTGCATACAACCACCAGCGGAAGTAGAGCCAGCCAAAGTTAAAAATATTGTACAATCTTTATCATTTACCATTTCATTAAAAATTTTGGCTGCATTTCCTGTCTCTCTAGATGTGAAAGACATTTTTGACATTGATTCAATAATGGGTCTGGCATCAAACGAGGTGATATCAATATGCTCAACAGGTGTAGATAAGAAGCTAGATTTATTGTGTCCCATATTCTTTGTTTGGTTTAAGCGACTAGGTAGTTACTGCTATTATCTTCTTCAAAAATAGACATTATTGGTTTGTCAACTACTTCATGAATTTCATTAGAATAAAATCCGTTAAACTGAGTTCTTAAGCTAATCCCGTAAGCACCAAGCTGACCAATTTCTATATAGTCCCCTTCTTTAATATTATTGGGTAGCAAAAAGGGTCCTTTCATAAAATCAATTCCATCGCACGTCGGACCATAAAAACTAAAAGGAGTTAGTCTTTTAGAAAAAGATTTTTCTATTTGAATCATTCTTGTAGGAAAAATAAAGTTGGGAGTTCCGGCATCAAATAGAGATCCATAAGTTCCGTCATTTATATATAAAATTTGTTTTTTTCTTAATTCAACCCTTACAACAGTTGACCCACTTTCAGCAACCAACGCTCTTCCTGGTTCGCAAATTAGTTTTGTAGTTTTTGGTAAATTGAGTTTAGAAAATGCATTAGTAATTTCTTTTATATATTCTCCTAAAGGTCTTGGATATAAATCAGGATATGTAGAGGGAAATCCTCCTCCCACATTTATAATATCAGGATTGATTTCTGCTTTTTTAATTAATGTTCCAATATCTTTAATTGCTTTTGCGTATGAGATTGGATGCATACATTGAGATCCAACGTGAAAACTAATGCCCACTTTATAAGCAACTTCTTTTGCATTTTTTAATAAACTTACAGCTTCAGATATAGAGGCTCCAAATTTTTTTGATAAATCAATCTCAGCATGTTCATTTGAAATTGCAATACGCAAATATAAAGTCAAATCTTTAGCTTGTTGAGTTACTTCTATAATTTTTTCTAATTCATATTTGCTATCAAAAGAAAAATCTCTAATTCCATAATTAAAATATGCTTCATAAATGCTTTCTTTGCTTTTTACAGTATGCATGAAATAAGCTTTAGCTTCTGGAAGAACTCTTTTGATTAATTTTATTTCCTCGATAGAGGCTGTATCAAAATTAGTTACGCCACTTTCAAAGATTGTTTTTAAAACTTGTTCGTTAGAATTGCACTTAACCGCATATAGGGTTGTGCCCGGAAAATTTTGAAGAAACCATTTAGAGGCTGTTTGAATACTTTCTTCTCGTATGCAGTAAACTGGATTTACTGGTCTTGTACTTTTGACCAACTCGTCAACAGACTGAAATTTTGCCATCTCATAAAACCTCTCGTTAGTTACTAGTCAGCTATTTAATTTTATTTAAAAAAGCCATCTTGATTCCGCAATTAAAGTTATTTTGAATTAATGTAAAGATAAAAAATACCCACAAAAATTTTTTTTAAAATTTCCAATTCATCGTGGCTCTGAAAAATAGTTGTAAAATTTAACCTTGAGATTGAAAAATTTCTGCCTATATTAAGGCTATGAAATTTAACAATAATTCCCTTAAAATAAGCGATTTTGAAGACACAAGTCTGCTTATAGTCGATGACGACGATCCTTTTAGACTGAGGCTGGGAAGGGCCATGGAGGCTAAAGGATTTAAGCCAGTACTAGCCAAGGGGGTCGAGGAAGCCACTCTGTTAGTAAAAAAAAAAGCCCCTGCCTTTGCTGTTATAGATTTGAGACTTTTAGATGGTAATGGACTAGATGTTGTTGATGCAATTCATCAAATAAAGAAAGATAGTAGAATAGTTATGTTGACTGGCTATGGAAACTTACCTACTGCAGTAGCCGCAGTTAAAGCAGGAGCTATTGATTACATTTCAAAACCTGCAGATGCAGAAGCAGTAGAGGCAGCTTTGTTGGCAGCTCCAGATAAAAAAGCGTCTCCCCCAGAAAACCCCATGTCCGCAGATAGAGTTAAATGGGAACATATCCAAAGAGTTTTTGAGCTTTGTAATAGAAATGTTTCAGAAACGGCCAGAAGATTGAAAATGCATAGAAGAACATTGCAAAGAATTCTTTCAAAAAGATCTCCTAAATAAATTTATTAAATAAACTAATATTATTTGTTTTAAAATAGTGTGTATTTATAAATATATTTTTATTTCTTCCTTTAATCTTATGAGTTATGCGAAAATAATTTTTATTAATCCAAAAAACATTAGTTTGATAAGTATCTTTTAAACAATAAAAAAAAGAACTCTTGGGAAATAAACTTAATTCAAATTTTTGAAACAATCTTCCATTATTAGGTCCGGTATTAAAAAAAAAAACTATTTTATTTTTTATAATTTTGATTAAGTATTCATTATTACCAAATATAGAGCTATGTTTGTAGGTAGTTAAAAATTTTTCACTTAAGATTATTTCTAAATTTTTATTAGTTGATATTTTTGCATATCCGCAGGCCATGGTATTGGGAAATATTTTTCTTTTAATTTTCCATACACCATTAATATGAGAGATAAAATTCAAAAATTTAAATTTTATTTTTAATAATTTTTTGATAATTTAGTAATTTTGGTACTAAAATTGCTAATAAGGTTATTTTAAATATCTCGGCTAAAACAAAAGGATTGAAGCCCCATTCTAATAGTGGTTTGTCGAAACCAAATAAAATGCCTAACCAAATTAATCCTAAAATATAAATTGGCGATAAAGCTAAAGATAAAAAAATTAATCTAATTGGAAAAGCATAATTTAAATTTATTTTTCCCACCAGGTATGCGCTTACAATGTACCCAACCAAATAACCACCTGTTGGTCCTAGAACGTACAACACTCCCATGCCCTTTTCAGGAGTTCCTGAGAAAACTGGCAATCCTATTAAGCCCTCCAATAGGTACGTTGATAAGGCAATAAATCCAAGCTTAGGTCCCAAAGTTATGCCAATACTTAAAACAATAAATGTCTGCATTGTCATTGGTACTGGGTAAAAGGGAATTTTGATTTTTGATGAAATAGCGAGTAAGCAAGTTGAAAATAATATTAAAAAAACAGTTAAAATTAATTTACTGGATATTAGTTTTTCAGCAACTTTGTGATTAATTACTTTCATGTGTTATTTTAATAAAAACATCCTCCAAGTCAGCATCTTCAGTCATTATATCTTCAATTTCAAGACCTTTTTCTTTAATTTTTGAAATAATATCTTCAATATTTATTATAGTTTTATCGTATTTAATAGATATTTCATTATTTTTTGAATATTCAATTACTAGATGGTTATCTAATTTATCTCCAATATTTTTGAAGTTTTTAATTTTAAATTTTATTTTTTTTAGATGAATTTCAGCTAATAAATTTTCTGTTTTATCTAACGCAACTATTTTTCCATGATTAATAATTGCAATTCTATCGCAAAGATCTTGAGCTTCTTGAAGATAATGAGTTGTAAGAATGATTGTTACTCCTTGTTTGTTTAATTCTTTAACGTTTTCTAAAAGTTTTTGTCTCAAATCTACATCGACACCAGCTGTCGGTTCATCCAAAATTAATATTGGAGGCTGGTGAACCATTGCTTTTGCAACTAATAACCTCCTCCTCATTCCTCCCGAAAGGGATCTCATATAAGCATTTGCTTTGTCGGTAAGATTGGTCAGTTCAAGAATTTGATCGGTAATTCTGTCTTTTTTGGCAATACCATACATGCCCGCCTGAATATCAAGCAATTTTTTTGGAGTAAAAAAAGGATCAACATTTATTTCTTGAGGAACAACACCTAGAGAGGCCCTTACTTGCCTAGGATTTAAATCAAGATCAAATCCCCAAACATTAACGAGTCCTTCGGTTTTGATTACTGTGCCAGCTAAAATATTAATTAAAGTTGATTTTCCAGCTCCATTTGGTCCGAGTAAACCAAAGATTTCACCTTGTTTAACTTCAAATGTAATATCAGACAAAGCTTGTAAAGATTTGTTATTTTTAAGTTTATAAATCTTACTAAGATTTGATATTTTTAAAGCTATTGAATTATTCATGAAGTAATATTTGTATTAATACTGAATTATTTCTATAAAAGAAATTAGTTTTATGTCTAGTAACTCCAAAAAACATATTTATTTAATAGATGGCTCTGGTTACATTTTTAGAGCGTATTATGCTTTGCCTCCGCTTACTAGAAAAAGCGATGGTATGCCTGTTGGTGCCGTAAGCGGTTTTTGTAATATGCTTTATAAATTTTTAGAAGAAGCAAGATCTTTAGATAAGTCAGATAGACCAACGCATTTAGCGGTAATCTTTGATAGTGCTAGAAAAAATTTTAGAAATGAAATTTATAAAGATTATAAAGCCAATAGGCAAGAAACACCCGAGGATTTAATTCCTCAATTTAATTATATAAGAAAAGCAGTTGAGGCATTTAATCTACCTAGTATTGAATTATTAAATTATGAAGCAGATGATATTATTGCAACCTACAAGGAACAGGCTTCCAAAAAAAATATAAAAGTCACTATAATTTCTTCAGATAAAGATCTTATGCAGTTAGTGGACGACAACACTTTTATGTTTGATGCAATGAAAGATCGCTTTATTGGCAAAGAAGAAGTAAAAGAGAAATTTGGTGTATACCCTGATAAAATAATTGATGTTCAGTCTTTATCCGGAGATTCCTCTGATAATATTCCAGGTGTTCCAGGAATAGGAATTAAAATTGCTGCTGAATTGATCAATGAATTTGGCAGTTTGGAGAATCTTTTGAAAAATGCTACCTACATTAAGCAACCAAAACGAAGGCAAACTCTTTTAGATAATAAAGATAAAGCTTTAATTAGTAAGCAATTAGTGACTTTAAAAAAAGATGTGCCAATTAAAAATACATTAGATGAATTTTTACTTAAGCCAATAAATTCTGAAAAAATTTTAAAATTCTTACAAGAAATGGAATTCAGTAGGCTTTTTAATCGTTTAGAAGCAGATTATGGAAAGTTTTCTTCTAATAAAAAAATTGGCCAAGAAAATAATATTATTAAAAAAAATGTAATAGAAAATAATTCTTCAGTAGAAATTGAAGATTCCCAAAAAAATTTTTCTCTAATTTTAGAAGAAGAAAAATTAAAACAAGTTTTAGATAAATGTGATGAAAAAGGAGTTTTTGCTATTGATACAGAAACAAACTCATTAGATACAATGGTCGCTGATTTGGTGGGAATTTCTCTATCATATAAACCTGGAGAAGCATTTTATATTCCTATTGCTCACAAACTTAAAACAGACTCTGCCATTAAAAAACAATTAAAATTAAATAAGGTAATTTCTATTTTAAAGCCATTTTTAGAAGATCCTACAATAAAAAAAATTGGGCAAAATATAAAATATGATTATAGAATTTTTTTGAAGTATGGAATTAAAATGAACTCGATAGAAGATACCATGCTTATGTCTTATTCTTTGGATGCAGGTAAAAATAGACACAATATGGATTTGTTATCAGAGATACACTTAAATCATAAAACAATATCCTTCAAAGATGTTGCTGGAATTGGAAAATCTCAAGTTACGTTTGATTATGTTGATATTGAGCAAGCCAAAAATTATGCCTGCGAGGATGCGGATATTACTTTAAGATTATATGAGTTTTTTCAAAAACGATTATTTTCTGAAAATGTTTTGAATGTTTATGAGAGTTTAGAGAAACCATTAATTCAAATCTTATCTTCAATGGAAAATAATGGAATAAAAATCGATAAAAGAATTTTAGAAAAATTATCGAAAAAATTTGAAATTGAAATTAAAAATCTAGAAAAAAAAATTTTTAAAATTGCTAAAGAAGAATTTAATATTGGATCACCAAAACAACTTGGGGATATAATTTATGATAAGTTAAAAATAGCTGGTACTAAAAAAACTAAAAAAGGAAATTTAGCAACTAATGTTGCTGTATTGGAAAATCTTGCGGACCAGGGTCATGAATTTCCGAAATTAGTCTTAAATTGGAGGCAAAAATCCAAATTAAAAAATACGTACACAGATACACTTCCAACTTTCATACATCAAAAAACTAACAGAGTTCATACATCTTTTTTATTGGCTGCCACTAATACGGGTAGATTAGCAAGCGCCAATCCAAATCTTCAAAATATACCCATTAAGAACTCGGAGGGTCGGGAAATTAGATCTGCCTTTGTTTCTGAGAATGGATCTGTGCTTGTTTCAGCTGACTATAGTCAAATAGAGATGAGAATTTTATCTCATATGGGTGATGTAAAAGAATTAAAAAAGGCCTTTTTAAATAAAGAGGATGTTCACAATTTAACAGCCAGCCAAATATTTGGAGTATCACTTAACAACGTTGATGAGGACATGAGAAGAAAAGCTAAAGCAATTAATTTTGGTATTATATATGGAATTTCATCTTATGGATTGGCTAAGCAAATTTCAGTAAGTAATTCGGAAGCTGAAAGTTTTTTAAAATCTTATTTTGCAAAATTTCCAGAAATAAAGGATTACATGAACGAAACAATAAAGTTTTGTAGAAAAAATGGTTATGTAAAAACTTTATTTGATAGAAAATGCCATTTTCCAAATATTAATGACAAAAATCACACGGTTAGAACTTTTCAGGAAAGAGCATGTATTAACGCACCTATTCAAGGAACAGCAGCAGATCTGTTAAGGCTAGCAATGATCAAAATTGATAAAAAAATTGAATTAAAAGAAATTGCTGCACTTTTGTTGATACAAGTCCATGATGAACTTTTATTAGAATGTAAGGAAAAAGATGAGGCGCTTATTAAAAAACAAATATCTTTTGAAATGGAAAATGCATCAGAGCCATTAATAAAATTTAGTATTCCACTTATTGTTGATGTAAAAGGTGGTAAAAATTGGAATGAGGCTCATTAATTTCTAGTCTTTTTTTTGACTTTTTTTGATAATATCAGTTCTTAAATATGAATAAAATAATAGCTTTAGTTGATGATGATAGGAATATTTTGACTAGTGTTTCTATGGCCTTAGAAAATGAAGGTTTTAAAGTTCAAACTTACCTAGATGGAGAAAGTGCTTACATTGGCATAACCCGAACACCACCAGATCTAGCAGTTATTGATATAAAAATGCCCAGAATGAATGGAGAGGAACTTTTAAAAAAATTAAGAAAAAAAACAGATATACCAATTATTTTTTTAACATCCAAAGATGAAGAGGTTGATGAATTACTAGGTTTGAAATTAGGCGCCGATGATTTTGTCAAGAAATCTGGTGGTTTTTCTATAAAAGTTTTAATTGAAAGAATAAAAGTTCAGTTTAGAAAAAAAGAAAGTAATGTAGTAGTAAATAAAAATATTATTCAACAAGGTAAGCTGATGTTAGACCCTGAACAGTTAGAATGTACATGGAATAACCAACCTTTGCCTGACAAATTAACTACTACGGAGTTTCAAATAGTTTATGAACTAGCTAAGAGGCCAGGTGTAATTAAAGAAAGATCTCACCTTATGACTATTGCTTATCGAGAAAATAATGACATTGAAGATCGAACTATTGATAGTCATGTAAAAAGAATTAGAAAAAAGTTTAAAAAAATTGATAAAGATTTTTCGGCTATAGAAACTAGGTATGGGAGTGGCTATCGTTGGAATGTAGGCCATTAATGATTTCTAGGCTCTTATCATCAAGATCCTTGCTTACCCAATTTTTAGTATTTAATTTTTTAATATTTATTATTCTTAGTTTTTTTACTTTTTTATATTTAAAAGCAATCGAACCTGAATTAATTTCTCAAAGATCCAATCAGCATCTCAGGGTTATTAAAAATATTGAAGCGAATCTTAATATTCAAAAAACTAATATAAATAGTAAAAGTTTAAAAGAATTTTTAACAAGATCAAAATTTTTATTAGATGAGGTAGATCAAATACGTTTTTTAAATAAAGAAAAAAAGATTTTATTTGACTCGGTATTTTTAGATTTAGATGAAGGTGTTTTTTCGCAAGCTTTAAAAATTGAACAATTAAGCCTGAAGAATCAAGCGTCAGATGAACAAAAAATTCAAAATGATTTACCAAAAAAAGAATTTTTTAATGAGAGTTTTTTTCAGCAGCAAATTTCAAAATTAAACGAAAGTAATAATTTTAGCTCTTCAGAAATTGTAAAAAAAAATTTTATCGTACATACTTTTTCTAATATTCTGCTTGAAAATAATGAGCAAATAGCAATCGTTATTTCGGAAATTTCAAATGAAATAATGTTAGCTGTAGAAGAAAGAAAAAATTTTGTAGTTAGGTCTGTTTTTGTAGCAGCAATTATTATTTTAATCTTCTCTCTTTTTTTGAATGCATATATTATTAAGCCCATCAGAGAGCTAAATGTATTTGCAAATCAGGCAACTCCGGAAAGAAAAAAAATTAATTTTATTAATAAGATACAAAATAGAGATGATGAAATTGGAAATTTGTCACGTTCTTTAAATGAAATGACGGATGTGTTGTATAATCGAATAGATTTAGCTGAAAGATTTGCATCGGATCTTACTCATGAAATTAGAAATCCTCTTGCTTCTCTCAAGGGTGCTTCGGATTTATTAACCAATACTAAGGATAATTTAAAAAAAAATAAATTATTAAAAGTAATTGCAAATGATGTTGATAGAATTGAAAGACTGATAACTGATTATTCACAAGTGCTTAAGGATGAAGCTACCCAATCTAGATCTATACCAAAAGAATTTGATATAATAGTTATGATTAAAAGTGTTATTGAAGATTTTAATACTGACGTTAAAATTTCAGATAAAAATATATCAATCCAATTTAAAAATTTAACAAAATTAAAGTCTGCAAAAATTTTTGGAAATGAAAGTCGAATTGAGCAAGTTGTAGCAAATGTTTTAGAAAATGCAATTTCTTTTAGTCCCAAAAAC
>VTPF01000055.1 GCA_008638025.1 Pelagibacteraceae bacterium
TATCGCTCTATTACCTGAATAAGATAAATTTTTTTGAGATCCTCTTTTTTCTTCACAAAGCTTTATAATTGATCCTAAATATTCATCTGGAGTTATCAAAGTTGCATTGATCCAAGGCTCTTTAATAGTTTTGATATAATTAGGTTCTGGCATGCTACTAGGGTTTTGCAAATCTAAAAGTGTGCCATCAGTTTTTTCTAACTTATAAATAACTCCTGGGGTAGTTGTGATTAAATTTAAGTCATACTCCCTATCTAATCTCTCAACTACTATTTCAAGATGTAATAAGCCTAAAAATCCACACCTAAACCCCAAACCAAGCGCAGTCGAAGATTCCGCCTCATAGATCAAACTTGAATCATTTAAAGCAAGTTTTCCAAGGCTATCTCTTAACAATCCATAATCGGAACTATCAACTGGAAATAAGCCACAAAAAACAACTGGTTTACTTGGTTTAAATCCAGGTAATGCTTTTTGCACGGGATTTTTACTTAACGTAATAGTATCTCCTACTTTAGTTTCAGAAACACTTTTTATACCCGTTACAATAAAACCCATTTCTCCAGGTCCTAAATAATCTTTTTCAATTGGCTTTGGTGTGAAAACACCAACTTTATCTATTTTATATTTCGCATGATTGGACATCATTAAAATTTCATCATCTTTTTTGATGAAACCATCAATAATTCTTACTAAAATTACCACACCTAAATAACTATCGTACCAACTATCTACTAATAATGCTTTTAGTTGGTCGTTACTCTCACTCTTGGGGGCCGGCAATCTATCAACAATTGCCGATAGTATTTCGTTAATTCCCAAACCTGTTTTTCCAGAAGCTAAAATTGCATTTGAGGTATCTAGTCCTATAACATCTTCAATTTCTTGCTTAACCTTTTCTGGCTCTGATGCTGGAAGATCGGCTTTGTTCAAAACAATTACTAACTCGTGATTATTGTCTATTGCCTGGTAGACGTTTGCTAAAGTTTGAGCCTCAACACCTTGAGAGCTGTCAACAACTAGTAGCGAACCCTCGCATGCTGCTAAAGATCTGCTCACTTCATAGCTAAAATCTACATGGCCCGGTGTATCCATAAGATTTAGAATATAATTTTTACCGTCTGTATGTTTGTAATTAAGTCTAACAGTTTGAGCCTTTATGGTAATTCCCCTCTCTCTTTCAATATCCATTGAGTCAAGAACCTGTTGTTTCATTTCTCTTGCATCCAAACCTCCACATGTCTGAATCAATCTGTCAGCAAGCGTAGACTTGCCATGATCGATATGAGCCACAATAGAAAAGTTTCTAATTAAATTTGTAGAATTCATGAACTTCTTAAAGTGCCACCTGTTTGAGATTGCACTGAAGATATAATTTTTTGACTAACTTCCTCAATTGATTTTTCATCTAAAGTTTTTTCCATCGATTGTAATTTTACACTGAGTGCTATTGATTTTTTGTTTTCACCAATATTACTTCCTTCGTAAACGTCAAAAATATCGATACTTGTGATCAAATTCTTATCACAATTTTTTATTACTGATATTAAATCATTAGCTTTTGTATTTTTATCAACAATAAAAGCAAAGTCTCTATCTACAGATTGAAATTTAGAAACTGAATAGGATCCTTTAATATCTTTTTGTTTTCTTTTAGGCTCAATAATATTATCTAAATAAATCTCAAATCCACATGGAAAATACTTATCTAATTCAAGTTTATTAACTATAATTGGATTTAGCTCTCCAAAACATGCAAGCAACGGTCCTTTGTTTGAACCTAAGTATACTGACCCCGACCTACCTGGATGAAAAGATTGATTGCTTTTGCTCTCCCATACTAATTTTTCTGAATCAATTCCAAGATCTATTAAAACTTTTAGTACATCAGCTTTAACATCAAATGCGGTTGAGCTTTCAGTTTTTTCTTTCCAACTTTTCTCTACTTTATTACCAATTCGTACACCTGCAGCTACTGATTGCTGCTCTCCTGGTTTTAATCCTTTAAACACAGGTCCCACTTCAAATAACATCAAATTTTTATAATCCCTATCTATATTATTTTTAGAATGAATTAATAAATTTGAAAATATTGATGTCCTCAAAGTATCTAGATCGGATGAGATTGGATTTACTAAACGTAATTTTTTATCTGTAAAAAAATTATCAATTTTAGAATTAGTAAAAGACCAAGTTACAGTTTCATAATACCCCAAAGAAGCTATGGATCTTTGAATATAATGAAAGTTTTTTTGCTTGTAATTGAGAGTATTTTTAAATGAAGTTTTATTTGGCTCTGCAAGCGGGATATTATTATAACCTTTTATTCTTATTAGCTCCTCAATAATATCTACTTCCTGACTAATATCTGGTCTAAAACTTGGCACAATCAATTCAAGCTTATTTTTTTTATCTTTAATTTTAAAACCAAGTTTTTGTAGAATTTTTACTGCATCTGATTTTGAAATTTCAAATCCAATTAATTTTTCAAAACTATCCAAATTAAAATTAATTTTTTTTTCTTTGTATAAAGAATTTCCTGAAATTAGGATTTTTCCTATTTTACCTCCACAAATTTCTTTTATTAATTTTGCTGCTTTAGCCAATCCTTCTTTAATTGAATTTGGATCGACTCCTCTTTCAAATCTATATTTAGCATCTGTTATAATTCCTAATTCTTTAGATGACTTTGCAATAGAAACTGGATCGAAGCTAGCTGCTTCTAAAATAATATTTTTAGAACTTAATTGAGTTCCGCTTGACTCTCCGCCTATTATTCCTCCCAAACCTAAAACTTTTGATGTATCGGAAATGACACAATTAGAGTCTGATAAATTATATTTTTTATTATCAAGAGCTTGAAAAGATTCTCCTTTTTTTGATTTTCTTACAATAATCTTTTTAGAAATTTTATCAGCGTCATAGGCATGCAAAGGTCTGTTCATGTCAAGCATGACAAAATTTGTTATATCTACAATTGCTGAGATAGGTTTTTGTCCCACTGATTGTAAAAAATTTTTAAGCCAATCAGGGCTTTCTCTGTTTTGAACGCCTTCTATAAAACAACTACCAAATTGATAACAGCCCGAGTCTTTTTCAATCTCAATTTTTATTGATTTTTTAGAAACAATTTTTAATTTTTCTAATTTAGGCTCTATAAACACCCCTGCTCCAGAAGCTGAAAGATCTCTAGCAATACCTCTTACTCCCAAACAATCAGAGCGATTTGGAGTAATAGAAATATCAATCATAGGTTCAAGGCTTTGTTTAAAAAAATTATCACCTATTTTTTCTTTATTTTTTAATTCAATAATACCATCACTTTCTTCACTAAGATTAAGCTCTGACTCGGAACAAAGCATTCCAAAAGAATCGACGCCTCTAATTTTGGCAATAGAAAGTTTCATTCCATTTTTTGGAATAATGGTTCCAGGTGAAGCATAAACAGTAATCAATCCATCTCTGGCATTGGGTGCGCCACATACCACTTTGGTGATTTTTCCGTCGCCAATATCAACATCACAAATTTTTAATTTGTCAGCTTGAGGGTGTTTTGCCGCCTTAATAACTTTACAAATTTTAAAATTATCTAAATTATTTTCAGATGAACTTATATTTTCAACCTCAAGCCCAATTGAGGTTAGCTTTTCAGCAATTTCTTGAACATTTAATTTTGTTTTAAGGTACTTCTTTAACCAATTTAGAGTGATATTCATCTTGCAAGACCTCTGTAATTAGTTGGAACATCATTTGAATTAAAACCAAAATGCTCTAACCAGCGAACGTCACTTTCAAAAAAAGATCTTAAATCATTAATTCCATATTTTAACATCGCTAATCGATCAATTCCTACTCCAAATGCATATCCTTGGTATTTCTTTGGATCTACTTTTGCATTAATAAGCACATTGGGATGAACCATTCCACATCCTAAAATTTCCAACCACTTGTCTCCTTCGCCAATTGTAATTTTTCCATCTTTGATTTCATACCCAATATCTACTTCTGCGGATGGTTCGGTAAAAGGGAAATGGCTTGGTCTAAAACGCATTTTAATTTTATCAACTTCAAAAAATTTTTTCAGAAAATAATCAAGTGAACCTCTTAAATCAGCCATAGTAACATTTTTATCTACATACAGACCTTCTAGCTGATGAAACATAGGTGTGTGGGTTTGATCGCTATCACATCTATATGTTCTTCCTGGAGCTATAATTTTATAAGGAGGTTTTTCATTAAGCATGGTTCTAATTTGAACCGGAGATGTATGCGTTCTTAACAACAGCTGTTTAGCTTCATCAAGATAAAAAGTGTCATGCATGTCTCTTGCTGGATGATTAGGCGGAGTATTTAATGCTGTAAAATTGTTATATTCGTTTTCAACATCAGGACCCTCTGCAACAGAAAAACCAAGTTCTGCAAAAATACATGTTAACTCATCAATAACTTGGGATACGGGATGAATTTTCCCCTGAGTTATTTTGGGAACTGGAAGCGTTATATCAATAGTTTGGCTTTCTAATTTTTTTTGTAATTCATATTGCTCAAACTTAAGTGTGTATTTGCTTAATTCATCTAAAATTTTTGCTTTTAAAATATTAAGTCTCGATGCAAATTCTTTTTTCTTTTCTTTATCAATGGTGGCAAGTTCTTGAAATAATTTAGAAACACTACCCTTCTTGCCTAAAGTTTCAACTTTTAAGCTTTCTAAATTTTCTTTAGTTTTTATTAGTGAAAATTTTTCAAAAATTTCCTGTTCTAGTTTTGATAGGTCGTTCATCTAAAAATTAAAATTTAAGTTTAATTTAGATGAGATTGTACCTTTTTTACAATAGATTTAAAGGTTTCAGGATTATGATAAGCAATATCCGCTAATACTTTTCTATCAATTTTTATTTTTGACTTAATAAGACCATTAATAAATTTAGAATAAGTTAATCCTTCGGCTCTAACACCTGCATTAATTCTTTGGATCCATAATGATCTAAAAATTCTTTTATTTCTTCGTCTATCTCTGTAAGCATATTGTAAAGATTTCTCTACAGCTTGCTTTGCCACTCTTATTGTATTTTTTCTTCTACCTCTAAATCCTTTGGCTTGTTTTAAAGTTTTTTTATGCTTTTGATGACTTGCTACTCCTCGTTTAACTCTAGACATATAATAATTATCCTCTTATGCTGTATGGCATATACGATTTAATAATTTTTTCATCTTGCTTGGATAAAATCGTTGTGCCTCTTAATGTTCTAATTTGCTTATTTGTTCGTTTAATCATTCCATGTCTTTTTCCTGCTTGAGGAGCTTTTACTTTTCCACTAGCAGTAAATCTAAAACGTTTTTTTGCAGAGC
>VTPF01000003.1 GCA_008638025.1 Pelagibacteraceae bacterium
CTTTAATTGGAGCTGGTCAAATTGGAGGAACTTTAGCCCATTTGATAGCTACTAAAGAATTAGCTGACGTTGTGCTTTTTGATGTTGCAGAAGGAATGGCAAAAGGAAAAGCTTTAGACATAGCTCAGTCACTAGCTGTGGATGGGTCTAGCGTTGACTTGATAGGCACCAGTAACTATGAAGATACCAAAAATTCTGATGTGGTTATTATAACCGCAGGTGTTCCAAGAAAACCAGGAATGACAAGAGACGATCTCTTGGGAATCAATTTGAAAATTATTAAACAAGTTGCGGATGGAATAAAAAATTCATCACCAAATGCTTTTGTAATTTGTATTACCAACCCTTTGGATGTCATAGTAATGGCTTTACAAAAATATTCTGGTTTGCCAAAAAACAAAGTAATCGGTATGGCAGGAGTGTTAGATACTTCTAGATTTAAAAGATTTTTATCACAAGAATTACAAGTTCCAATCAAAGATGTTGAATCGTTTGTTTTGGGCGGACATGGTGATACCATGGTTCCAATGCCCAATAGAACTTTTGTTGGGAAAGAAAAACTTTCTGATTTAGTAAAAACTGGAAAAATTACCCAAGAGAAATTAAATGAAATAGTAGACAGAACCAGAAATGGTGGAGCTGAAATAGTTAAATATTTGGAAAAAGGTTCTGCATTCTATGCTCCAGCCGCCGCAGGAGTTCAAATGGCAGAGGCTTATTTAAATGATGAAAAGAAAACTCTTCCTTGCGCAGCTTATCTAAATGGAGAGTATGGTATTAAAGATTTATATGTAGGAGTTCCTGTAGTTATTGGATCAACTGGAATTGAAAAAGTGATAGAATTAGAACTCGATGCAGATGAAAAAAAATACTTTGATATTTCTATTTCAGCTGTTAAGGATCTTTTTGAAGCAGCCAAAAAAATTGATCCTAGTCTTGCATAAATGAATATTCACGAGCACCAAGCAAAAGATATTTTAAAAAAGTTTGGGGCACCAGTGCCTAATGGCGTGCCCATCTTCTCTTTAGATGAAATTGATGAGAAAATTAAAAAAATTAAAACAAGTAAAATTGTATTAAAAGCACAGATTCATGCTGGAGGCAGAGGAAAAGCGGGTGGAGTTAAAGTTGTTGATAATATTGATCAATTGAAGAGCGAAGCAAAGAATTTATTAGGAAAAGTTTTAATTACTCACCAAACAGGACCCCAAGGCAGAGAAGTAAAAAGACTTTATATTGAAGAAGCATCTGAAATCCATAAAGAATTCTACCTTTCTTGCTTGGTAGATAGAGCCAGTTCAAAAATAGCCTTTATCTCAAGTGCAGAAGGAGGAATGGATATAGAAGAGGTGGCTAATAAAACACCAGAGAAGATTATTACTACAAGAGTAAGCCTCGAAAATGGATTGTCTGAAAAAGAAATTAAGCAAATTTTAGAACCCTATAACTTGCCCGAGAATTCAATCCAACAAGCTGAAAAACTGATTCAATCTATTTATGATGCATTAATAAATACTGATGCAAATTTAATCGAAGTTAATCCTCTTGTTCTTACTAAAGATAACAGCGTGTTATGTTTAGATGCTAAAATAAATTTTGACTCTAATGCTTTGTATCGCCATCCAGATATAGTTGCCTTAAGAGATTTAAACGAAGAAGATCCTGCAGAAATAGAGGCAAGCAAGCATGATTTGGCCTATATAAAATTAGATGGAGTTATTGGCTGCATGGTTAATGGAGCAGGTTTAGCAATGGCTACCATGGATATTATAAAACTTTATGGATCAGAGCCTGCAAATTTTTTAGATGTTGGAGGAGGAGCCACTAAAGAAAAAGTTTCTGCTGCTTTCAAAATTATTTTGTCTGACAAAAATGTAAAAGGTATTTTGATTAATATTTTTGGAGGTATTATGCGTTGCGATGTTATTGCCGAGGGAGTAATAGCAGCTGCAAAAGAAACTAACTTAAGTGTGCCTTTAGTAGTACGGTTAGCTGGAACAAAATTTGAAGAAGGAAAAAAAATACTTGAGCAATCTGATCTTAAAATTATTCCTGCAAGCAATCTTTCAGAAGCGGCGAAAAAAATTGTGGAGGCTATTAAATAATAATGTCAGTTCTTGTTAATAAAAATACTAAAGTTATTTGTCAGGGATTCACAGGAACGCATGGAACCTTTCATTCCGAACAAGCTTTGGCATATGGTACTAATTTAGTTGGGGGTGTTACACCAGGAAAAGGTGGTCAGCAGCATTTAGGAAAACCCGTTTTTAATTCTGTTGAAGACGCTGTTAAAGCTACGCATGCAGACGCAACTATGATTTATGTTCCAGCAAAGTTTGCGGCTGCAGCAATTATAGAAGCGGTAGATTGTGAATTGCCATTGATTGTTTGTATTACAGAAGGAATCCCGATTCTTGATATGATTAAAGTAAAAGAAAAACTAAAAGGATCAAAATCAAGATTAATAGGACCAAACTGTCCAGGCATTATTACTCCTGATGAATGTAAGATTGGTATTATGCCAGGACATATTCATAAAAAGGGATCAGTAGGAATTGTATCTAGGTCAGGAACACTGACCTATGAAGCCGTAGCCCAAACTTCTGAAATTGGGCTTGGCCAGTCAACCTGTATAGGTATTGGCGGAGACCCAGTAAATGGTACTAATTTTATTGATTGTTTAGAGCTTTTTTTGAAAGATGAAAAAACTGAATCTATTATCATGATTGGTGAAATTGGTGGAACAGCAGAAGAGGAAGCTGCACAATTTATTAAAGACTCAAAAACCAAAAAACCAATCGTTGGATTTATAGCTGGATTAACAGCTCCTCCTGGAAGAAGAATGGGGCATGCTGGGGCAATTATTGCTGGAGGCAAAGGTGGAGCCCAAGACAAAATTGAAAAAATGAAATCTTGCGGGATAACAGTTACCAATTCTCCTGCTGAAATTGGAAAAACACTAAAGACTAAATTACAAGGTTAAGATATATTTAGATAAAGAATGTCATCTTCTAAAAATAAAATATTTGAAACCACCTCTTTTTTATCAGGTTCAAACACTGCTTACATTGACGAGCTTTATGAAAAGTTTGCCAACGATCCTAATTCTATTCAAGAAAGCTGGAGAGAGTTTTTTTTAGGTTTGTCTGAAAATAAAGAAGTAATTAAAAAAGATACTGCAAAAGCAAGCTGGTCTCCGGAGAAAATTAAAAATTATCAAAATGGCAATTTAGATAATTATGAGGCATTGCTGCCTAAAGTAAATGTTTTAGAAATTCAAGAAAAGATAACTAAGGAAATACCAAAAACAAATAATGAAATTTTTAATGTAGAAACTGCTACGAAAGATTCTGTAAGAGCAATTATGATGATCAGAGCTTATAGAATAAGAGGTCACTTAATTGCTGATTTGGATCCTCTTAGATTAGCAGTTAGCTCTGAACATCCAGAGTTAAATCCAGAAACATATGGGTTTGAAAAAAAAGATAGAGATAGAAAAATTTTTTTAGATGACGTGCTGGGGCTTAAATATGCAACAATTAATGAAATTTTAGAAATCTTACTAAAAACATACTGTTCGAAAGTAGGTGTCGAATATATGCACATGACAGATCCAGACGAAAAAAGCTGGATCCAAAATAGAATTGAAGGAAAAGATAAGGAGATATCTTTTACAGTAGAAGGTAAAAAGGCAATGTTAAATAGAGTTTTGGAGGCCGAAGGATTTGAAAAATATTTACATGCAAAATTTGTTGGAACAAAAAGATTTGGGCTAGATGGTTGTGAGTCATTAGTGCCAGCGATGGAGCAGATTATAAAAGTAGGGGGCTCATTAGGAGCTATAGAAGTTAAGATTGGAATGCCCCACCGTGGTAGGTTAAATATTTTAACAAACGTGATACAAAAGCCTTTAAAAAAAATATTCAAAGAATTTGGTGGAGAGCCTGGTATAGCTCAAGGTGGTGTTTCGGGTGATGTTAAATATCATTTAGGCGCATCGGCAAATAGAGAGTTTGATGGAAACAAGGTCCACGTTAGTTTAACGGCTAATCCTTCGCATTTGGAGGCAGTAAATCCTGTTGTTTTGGGACAAACAAGAGCTAAACAGTTTTATCATAAGGATAAAGATAGAGAAAAAGTTATACCTATACTTCTGCATGGAGATGCAGCATTTGCGGGTCAGGGAATTGTTGCTGAATGTTTTGCAATGTCCGGAGTTCCGGGACATAATATTGGAGGAACTATTCATATTATTGTTAATAATCAAATTGGTTTTACTACAACGCCTACGTTTGCAAGATCTTCTCCATATCCTTCTGAAGTTGCAAAAATGGTTCAGGCTCCTATCCTTCATGTTAATGGCGATGATGTGGAGGCAGTTGTTTATGCAGCAAAAATTGCAACTGAGTATAGACAAAAATTTAGAAGAGATGTTGTTATAGATATTTTTTGTTATCGAAGATTTGGACACAATGAAGGAGACGAACCTTCTTTTACGCAGCCTATTATGTATAAAAAGATTAGAAGCCATCCCTCAATACTTGATGTTTATTCTAGTCAATTAATAAAAGAAGGTCTTTTTAAAAAAGAAGAAATTGAAAAACAAAAACTAAGTTACAAGAAAAAATTAGATGAAGAATTTGAGTTATCAAAAAAATATATTCCGAATGAACAGGATTGGTTTACTGGAACCTGGTCAAAATTTACAACTGAGTATGGTTCAGATCGAAGAGGAATTACAGGAGTTGATTTAAGAATAATAAAAAATTTAGGAAAAAAATTATATACCATTCCAGATAAATTTGACGCCCATCCTACTATAAGAAGAATATTTGAAGCTAAGAAAAAAATGTTTGAAACTGGAAGGGGATTTGATTGGAGTACTGCTGAAAGTCTAGCTTTTGGAACATTGTTAGAAGAGGGTTATCCCGTCAGGCTAGTAGGCCAGGATTCAGTTCGAGGTACCTTTAGTCAAAGACATGCAGGATTGACAGATCAAACAACTGGTGAGAAATATTTTCCACTAAATAATCTTTCTAAAAAGCAGGCCAAGGCAGAAATCATAGACAGTTTATTATCTGAAATGGGAGTCTTGGGTTTTGAATATGGATACTCTTTAGTAGAGCCAGACACTTTAGTCTTGTGGGAGGCGCAGTTTGGTGATTTTGCTAACGGAGCCCAGGTTATTTTTGATCAGTTTATTAGCTCAGGAGAAAAAAAATGGACTAGAGCTAGCGGATTAGTAATGTTATTGCCCCATGGTTATGAAGGCCAAGGACCAGAGCACTCTTCTGCAAGAATTGAAAGATATTTACAAGCTTGTGCGCAAGAAAACTTACAAGTAGTGAATTGCACCACTCCAGCTAATTATTTTCATGCTCTTAGAAGACAAATTCATAGAAAATTTAGAAAACCATTAGTTATTTTTACACCTAAATCTTTATTGAGACATAAAAAATGCGTTTCAGAGTTAGAAGACTTTTCAAAAAATAATTCTTTTCACAGAGTTCTTTGTGATCATGCTGAATATCCAGAATACAAACTAATTAAATTAGCAAATGATAAAGATATTAAAAGAGTGGTTCTTTGCTCAGGAAAAGTTTATTTTGATCTTCTGGAAAAAAGAGAGGAGATCAAAGATAATACTATTCAGTTGATAAGGGTTGAGCAACTATATCCTTTCCCCGTTAAAGCTTTAGCCAAACATATCAAGAGATTTTCTAATGCAGTCGAATATATTTGGTGTCAAGAAGAACCACAAAATATGGGATGCTGGAATACAGTTGAACGATATATTAATTGGACTCTTAATTTTATTAATGCAAAATCTAAAAAAGTTAAATATATTGGTAGAGCACCTTCAGCCTCAACAGCCACAGGTTATCTAAAAAAACATGTTGCTCAACAAGAAGAAATTGTTACAAAAGCATTAACTATATAAATGTCTGATAAAATAATTGTCCCAACTTTAGGAGAGTCAATCACTGAAGCAACAGTGGCTAAATGGTTAAAAAAAGCAGGGGATCTTGTAAAAGCTGATGAAGCGGTAGTATCTTTAGAAACGGACAAGGTAAGCATTGATGTTACATCACCAAAGGCTGGTGTGTTATCAGAAATTTTAGCGACAGAGGGATCTACTGTTCAAGTGGGATCTCCATTAGGTACTGTAGGAGATTCTGCATCTACACCTGTTTCAAAAAAAGAAAAAGAACAGACAAAGGTTGTTGAAATTAAAAAAGAAGAGAAACAAGCAGACAAAGCACCTGAAATAAAAAACAAACAAAGTGAGTTATCACCTGCTGTTAAAAGAATAATAGAAGAAAAAAATATTGATGTTTCTTCTGTGACTGGAACGGGTAAAGATGGAAGAATTCTAAAAGGTGATTTAGTTGGTCTTATGGGGTTTAGCCCATCTCCAAATAAAAGAAAAATAGAAATTGGTGAAGAAGAAAGAGTTAAGATGACTCGACTAAGAGCAACTATAGCAAAAAGATTAAAGGATGCTCAGAATAATGCAGCAATTTTAACTACTTTTAATGAAGTTGACATGTCAATGATCATACAAATCAGAAAAGATAACAAAGATGAATTTGAAAAAAGATATGGTGTTAAACTTGGGTTTATGTCTTTCTTTGTCAAAGCTTGTGTTAACGCTCTACAGTCATTTCCAGCAGTGAACGCAGAAGTTCAGGGAGAGGAAATTGTTTATAAGAACTATTACAACATAGGAGTGGCGGTTGGTACAGATAAAGGATTAGTAGTTCCTGTATTGGGAAATGCTGATGAACTTTCATTTGCTGAAATTGAAAAAGAAATTACTAATCTTGGAACAAAAGCAAAAAACAATCAGCTTTCTATAGATGAGTTGCAAGGTGGAACATTCACTATTACTAACGGTGGAATTTATGGCTCTATGCTTTCAACTCCGATAATTAATCCTCCTCAGTCAGGTGTGTTGGGTATGCACAATATTGTTCAAAGGGCTGTTGTTATTAATGGTAAAATAGAAGTTAGACCAATTATGTATTTGGCTTTATCTTATGACCACAGAATTATTGATGGGAAAGAAGCGGTATCATTTTTAGTTAGAGTAAAAGAAATATTAGAAGATCCAAGAAGACTATTTTTAAATATATAATTATATGGATGAATTTGATGTTGTTGTTATTGGGGGTGGTCCGGGTGGATATGTTTGTGCGATTAGAGCGGCACAATTAGGAAACAAAACTGCCTGCATAGAGTCAAGAGGTGCTCTTGGAGGAACTTGTTTAAATGTTGGCTGTATTCCATCTAAATCATTATTGCATGCATCTGAAATGTATAGCAAGGCTCAGCACGAATTTAAGGATATTGGAATTAACACTGGATCTTTATCATTAGATTTAGAAAAAATGATGGATCATAAATCCAAGTCAGTGGAAGGCTTAACTAAAGGAATTGAATTTTTATTTAAGAAAAATAAAGTAACTTATCTAAAGGGTCATGGAAGTTTTGATGACCAAAATACTATTTCTGTCAAAGAATTGTCAGGATCGACCAAACAGATTAAAGCTAAAAATATTGTTATAGCAACCGGTTCTTCAGTTATGTCTCTGCCAAACATCGAAGTGGATGAAGAAATAATAGTTTCATCAACTGGAGCCTTGTCTTTAAAAAAAGTACCAAAAAAATTAATTATTATTGGCGGCGGTGTTATTGGCTTGGAGATGGGTTCGGTATGGTTAAGGTTGGGATCAGAAGTAGAAGTGATTGAATACATGGACCATATCACTCCTGGTATGGATAGAGAAATTTGTGATAATTTTTTAAAAATTTTAAAAAAACAAGGAATGAAATTTCATTTATCTTCGAAAGTTTTGGATGTTAAAAAAACCTCTACTGGAGCCACTGTTTTAGTTGAAAGTAATGGTCAGAAATTAGAAATGAGCAGTGATATTGTATTAATGTCTGTAGGAAGAAAACCTAATACAGAAGGTCTAAATTTAGACTCAGCTGGGGTTAAAAAAGATCAAAAAGGAAGAGTTTTAGTTGATAAAAAATTTAAAACAAATATTAAAAACATTTATGCTATTGGCGATGTAATTGAGGGCCCTATGTTGGCTCATAAAGCTGAAGACGAAGGAATGGCTGTTGCTGAGTTTATTTCAGGAAAATATGGTCATGTAAATCATGATACAATTCCTGGAGTAGTTTATACCTCTCCAGAAGTTGCAGCAGTTGGAAAAACAGAAGAGCAGTTAAAAAAAGCAGGTATAGAATATAATGTGGGAAAATTTCCTTTTTTAGCTAATTCGAGAGCCAAAATTAATAATGATGCTGATGGATTTGTTAAAATTCTTGCAGATAAAGTTACAGACAGAGTTTTGGGAGTTCATATGATAGGTCCAGATGTGGGCACAATGATTGCTGAAGTTGTATTGGCAATGGAGTTTGGTGCTAGCGCTGAGGATATTGCAAGAACTTGTCATGCTCATCCAACTTTAACAGAGGCAGTTAGAGAAGCTGCTTTGGCGGTAGATAAAAGAGCGATACACTTTTAGTTTATTTGTTTTCCACTTTTTTTCCAATCAGATAAAAAAGACTCTAATCCTTGATCAGTTAATTCGTGTTTGTACAGACTATGAAAAATTTTGGGAGGAATAGTTGCCACATCTGCTCCAATTTTTGATACTTCCATTACATGCTCCGCAGATCTAATGGAGGCTGCTAAAATTTTAGTAGTGTAATTATAATTATTATAAACAGTCTTTATATCTCTGATTAATTGTAATCCATTTTCACCAATATCATCCAGTCTGCCAATAAAAGGAGAAATAAAAGTTGCCCCAGCTTTTGCAGCCAATAAGGCTTGATTGGTTGAAAAACATAAAGTCACATTTACTTTGAATTTATTTTTGCTTAAATAATTACAAGCTATCAAACCTTCCATTGTAAGTGGTATTTTGATAACAATATTTTTAGCTATTTTTTGTAAAATTTTTGCTTCAGTAATCATTTTTTCAGCTTTGACAGCAGTTACCTCGGCGCTGATAGGTCCCTTTACTTCAGATGCAATGGATTTTAGAATTTCTTTAAAATTACCTTTTTGTTTAGCTAGTAAGGAAGGGTTTGTGGTTATACCATCAATTAGTCCAGTTTTATTAATGGGTCTAATTTCTTCTATATTTGATGAATCTAAAAATATTTTCATAATAGTGTAAGGTATTATTTAAAAATATATAAATCAATTCTTATATGAATGTAAATGTTTTGTTGCCTATTAAATTTGATCAACCATTTACTTATTTATTTGATTTATCTGGTAGTATTCAAGTAGGTGATTATGTCCTTGTTCCTTTTCGAAACAAGCAAGTTGTAGGAGTTGTGTGGGAGGTTAATGTTGAAACTCCTAAAAATATAAAATTAAAAAAAATTATTTATAGAATTAATTTTCCGAGCATTCCTATTAAGGGCATAGAGTTTATTAAAAAATTTTCACAATATAACCTTTCAAGCTTAGGAATGACTCTAAAGCTTTTTTTGTATGAAAAGGGGTTTTCCTTTTTAAACAAATTAAAAAAGCCTTTTTCTGCTAACAATTTTGAAATTAAAAATATAAAAAAAAATCAACTAAATACTGAACAAAAAAATGCAGTAAGGGAAATATCAAAAAATTTGAGTTTTTCAAAATATTCCACAACTCTAATTCATGGAATAACAGGCTCGGGTAAGACGCTTGTATATTTTGAAATTATAAAAGAAGCTTTAAGGCAAAATTTACAAGTCCTTGTTTTATTGCCAGAAATTGCCCTTACGAAACAAATTTCCCAAAGATTTGAAGAGTATTTTGGAAGTGAAGTTGCTTTGTGGCATTCAAGTGTAGGAGATAAGAAAAAAAAAATTATTTGGCACAATATATCTCTAAATAAAATAAAATTAGTTCTTGGTGCAAGATCATCATTGTTTTTACCATTTCAAAATTTAAAATTAGTCGTAATTGATGAAGAGCATGACTCTTCTTACAAACAAGAAGATGGAGTAATTTATAATGCTCGTGACATGTCAATCTTGAGGGCTTCTATTGAAAATTTTCCAGTACTTCTTGTGTCTGCAACACCATCTATTGAAAGCTATTATAATTACAAATTAAAAAAATATTTTTATGTCTCTATTCAGTCACGATATAAAAATTTTTCCTTACCCCGAACTGAAATTATTAATTTAATCAAATCGCCTCCTGATAAAGGAAAGTTTATTTCGAATGATTTAGTTCCTAGATTAAAAAAAATTATTAAGAACAAAAGTCAAATTTTGTTTTTTTTAAACCGCAGAGGATACTCAACTTACATAATGTGCTATCAGTGTAAAAAAAGACTAGAGTGTCCCTATTGTTCTATAGGACTGGTTTTTCATCAATCATCCAGTGAAGCTATTTGTCATTATTGTGATTATAAAACAAAATTAAATCAAAAATGTATTGATGACAAGAAGTGTGAATTTACTTTTTATGGTCTTGGTGTTGAAAAAATTTATGAAGAAATAAAAAGTTTATTTCCTGATGAAACAATACAAGTTTTTTCATCCGATACTATTGCTGATAACGAACAATCAAAAAATATTATTAAAGATATAGAGAAAAATAAAATTTCTATTTTGGTTGGAACACAAATGATTTCAAAAGGTTTTCATTTTCCAAATTTAAATTGTATTGTTGTAATTAATTCAGATACAAATTTTTTAGGAAGTGACATACGTGCGTCTGAAAAAAATTTTCAATTATTGCAACAAGTATCAGGAAGAGCAGGAAGAGAATCAAATGAGGCAAGTGTATTTTTGCAGACTAACGATCCAACTAATAAAATTCTTCATTCTCTTTCCGATTCTAATCCAGAGGTATTTTATGAAGAGGAATTGATTTTTAGAAAAAAAGCTAATTTACCACCTTTTTCTAAATTAGTTTCAATTATTGTTTCAGGAAAAAATCAATTTTTAGTCAATAAGTTTTCAAAAAAACTAAAACAATCTTTTCCCGATCAAAAAAAGATTAAAATATACGGACCAGTAACAGCTCCTATATTTAGAGTTAGGGGAAAATTTAGAATGAGATTATTGATTAAGTATGATGTTTCTATCTTTCCTCAGAAATTCATTAAAGATTGGCTAAGTTTAAATGTTATTGGCAATGATATAAAACTGGAGGTTGATGTGGATCCTTCAAATTTCTTATAATTAAGTAGATAGCCTAAAATATCGCACTTGATCAGCACTTTTCATTATGCTACGAACAGCCACACAAATATTAAAGCAAAAGGATTATCTTGGACAATCAATCAAACTCTTTTTCTGATGCAACAGGAAGATATGCCAAGTCTATATTTCAATTAGCTAACGAAAAAAATATTTTAACTGAAGTAGAAAAAAACTTTTCTCAATTAGGTCTATTATTTCATGATTCTGCTGATTTTAAAAAATTTGTAACCAATCCGACAATTCAAAAACACGAAAGATTAAAAATAATTGAGTTTCTTTCTACTAAATTAAATTTTAATAAGTTTTTTGTAAATTTCCTAAAACTTATTAATGAAAAAGGCAGATTCTTTTTTTTAGAAAGAATTATTAAAGATTTTTTTTCAATTCTTTCTATTAGCAAAGGAGAGATTGTTGCAGATTTAATTATTGCAAATGAAATTTCAGACGATAGAAAAAATGAAATAAAAAAAGAACTGTCTCAACTTTACAAAAAAGATATTAAGCTTAATTTTTCTATTGATGAAACTTTAATTTCAGGATCAATTTTAAAAGTGGGAAGTAAAATGATAGATAATTCAGCTAGGAGTAAATTTAATAGAATTTTAAATAATATTTAGGAGAAAACAATGGACATAAACCCAGCAGAAGTAACAAAAGTAATAAAGGAGCAAATAGAGAACTTTGGTTCAGAAACGGAGGTTTCTGAAGTAGGTCAGGTTCTGTCAGTAGGAGATGGAATTTCTAGAATTTATGGACTTGATAATGTTCAGGCAGGAGAAATGGTAGAATTTTCCGAAGGAACTAAAGGTATGGCCCTGAATTTGGAAAATGATAACGTAGGTGTGGTTATTTTTGGCGATGACTCTAAAATCAAAGAAGGTGATATAGTTAAAAGAACTGGAAAAATTGTTGATGTTGCTGTTGGAAAATCTTTGCTAGGAAGAGTTGTAGATGGATTGGGAAATCCTATTGATGGAAAAGGACCTATCGATGTAAACTCTGAGAGAAAAAGAGTGGATGTTAAAGCTCCGGGAATTATTTCTAGAAAATCTGTTCATGAGCCAATGCAAACAGGTTTAAAGGCAATAGATAGTTTAATTCCTATTGGGAGAGGACAAAGGGAGTTGATTATCGGAGATAGACAAACTGGAAAAACAGCAATTGCGATTGATACAATTATAAATCAAAAAGAAATAAATAAATCTTCCGATGAATCTAAGAAACTATATTGTATTTATGTTGCGATTGGTCAAAAAAGATCAACCGTTGCACAAATCGTAAAAACCTTAGAAGATTCTGGAGCATTGGAATATACAATTGTGGTTGCGGCAACTGCTTCTGATCCTGCACCTCTTCAGTTTTTAGCTCCATATATAGGCTGTACTATGGGAGAATATTTTAGAGATAATGGAATGCATGCTTTAATTGTATACGATGATTTATCAAAACAAGCAGTTGCTTATAGACAGATGTCTTTATTATTAAGAAGACCTCCAGGACGAGAAGCATTTCCAGGTGATGTATTTTATTTGCATAGTAGACTTTTAGAAAGAGCTGCAAAATTGAGTGATGAGCATGGTGGTGGATCACTAACAGCCCTACCTATTATTGAAACTCAAGCCAGCGACGTTTCTGCATACATTCCAACTAACGTTATTTCCATTACTGATGGTCAAATATTCTTAGAAACGGAACTATTTTTTAAAGGTATAAGACCTGCTGTAAACGTTGGTATCTCTGTTTCTAGGGTCGGTTCAGCTGCTCAAATTAAAGCAATGAAACAAGTTGCCGGTTCTATCAAACTAGAACTAGCCCAATATAGAGAGATGGCAGCATTTGCACAATTTGGATCTGATTTAGATGCTTCTACACAGCAATTATTAAATAGAGGATCAAAATTGACTGAACTTTTAAAACAAGGACAGTACTCACCTCTTAAAGTAGAGGAGCAAGTTGTTTCTATTTTTTGTGGGGTTAAAGGTTATTTAGACAATATTGATCTTGGAAAAATAAAGAAATTTGAAAGTCAACTTTTAAGTCAAATTAGATCTGAAGCTCCTGATATTTTAACTAGTATATCTTCTACAGGAAAATTAGATGAAGCTAATGAAACCAAATTAAGATCTTTCATAGAAAATTTTAAAAGTAAATTTGATAATTAATGGCAACTTTAAAGGATCTACGTAATAGAATTAAAAGCGTAAAATCTACTCAAAAAATTACCAAGGCAATGAAAATGGTTGCGGCGGCAAAATTGAGGAAAGCTCAAGATCGAGCTGAAAAAGGCAGGCCTTATTCCGAAAAAATGAACAGTATTATTACTAATTTAAATAGTTCTATTGTGGACAAAGCCTCGGCTCCAAAATTATTAGTTGGAAATGGAAAGAGTCAAAAACATTTATGCATCGTAATGACTGCCGATAGAGGTCTTTGTGGTGGTTTTAATACTAGTATTTGTCGAAAGGCTAGGTCTTTTTTTAATGAACAGTTAAAATTAGGCAAGGAATTAAAAATTATAACTGTAGGAAGCAAAGGTAACGATCAATTAAAAAGAGTTTTCGGAAAATATATTGTTGAAAAAATCAGTTTTAAAGATTTAAAAGAAATTACAGTGAACGAGGCAGACTTAATAACTTCAAAGATAATTAGTATGTATACTAAAGATGAGTTTGATATTTGTACTATCTTTTATAATAAGTTTAAAAGTGTAATTTCTCAAATACCTCAAGCTCAGCAAATTATTCCAATCCCAGCAAATGATGAGGAAAGAAAAAATTTAGAAAATAACAATGACCAGTCACAGTATGAATATGAGCCTGAAGAAGAAGAAATTTTGGAAAATTTATTACCCAAGAATATATCTACTCAAATATTCAAGGCTTTTTTAGAAAATGCAGCTAGCGAACAAGGTTCGAGAATGTCAGCTATGGATAACGCGACAAGAAATGCAGGAGATTTAATTAACAAGTTAACTATAAATTACAATAGAAGCAGACAAGCAGTGATTACCAAAGAACTGATAGAGATCATTTCTGGCGCTGAGTCTTTGTAAAAAATTAAGGAGATAATAAAGAATGACAAATAAATTTGGAACAATTACTCAAGTGATCGGTGCGGTTGTTGACGTAAAATTTGAAGAGAATTTACCAGAAATTCTGACGGCGTTAGAATGTGATAACTCTGGTGTAAGATTGGTTTTGGAAGTAGCTCAGCATTTGGGAGAAAATACTGTAAGAACAATTGCCATGGATACAACTGAAGGTCTTAAAAGAGGGGACAAGGTTACAAATACTGGATCAGCAATTCTGGTTCCAGTTGGACCAGAAACATTAGGAAGAATTGTGAATGTTATCGGAGAGCCCATTGATGAAAGAGGTCCTCTTACCACCAAAGAAAAGTGGCCAATTCATAGAGCAGCACCATCTTTTGTAGATCAATCTACAGAAACAGAAGTTTTGGTAACAGGGATTAAAGTTGTTGATTTGTTAGCGCCTTATTCTAGAGGAGGAAAAATCGGACTGTTTGGTGGAGCTGGAGTTGGAAAAACAGTTTTGATTATGGAATTAATTAATAACGTAGCTAAAGCCCATGGTGGTTATTCAGTGTTCGCAGGTGTTGGAGAAAGAACTAGGGAAGGTAATGATCTTTACCATGAAATGATGGAGTCAGGAGTTATTAAAATTGACGGCCCAGGTTCAAAGGCTGCTTTAGTCTATGGCCAAATGAACGAGCCTCCTGGAGCAAGAGCTAGAGTTGCTCTTTCGGGATTAACGCTTGCAGAATATTTTAGAGATAAAGAAGGACAAGATGTTCTTTTTTTCGTAGATAATATTTTTAGATTTACACAAGCGGGATCAGAAGTGTCCGCTTTACTTGGAAGGATACCCTCAGCTGTTGGATATCAACCAACTTTAGCAACTGACATGGGTAATTTGCAAGAGAGAATTACAACAACTAATAAAGGTTCCATTACATCAGTTCAGGCAATTTATGTTCCAGCAGACGATTTAACAGATCCTGCCCCAGCAACATCTTTTGCTCACTTAGATGCTACTACGGTTTTATCAAGACAGATTGCTGAATTAGGAATTTATCCAGCCGTAGACCCTTTAGATTCAACTTCACGAATTTTAGATCCTAGAATTGTTGGTGACGAACATTATAGAGTTGCTCGAGAAGTTCAGGAAATTTTACAAACTTACAAGTCTTTACAGGATATTATTGCTATTTTGGGTATGGATGAATTATCAGAGGAAGATAAGTTAGTTGTAGCTAGAGCTAGAAAAATCCAAAGATTTTTATCGCAACCTTTCTTCGTAGCAGAAGTATTTACTGGTTCTCCAGGAAAATTAGTAGATTTAGAGTCTACCATAAAAGGATTCTCAGCAATTTGTAAAGGTGAATACGACCATTTGC
The DNA here is from genome assembly GCA_008638025.1 of Pelagibacteraceae bacterium. Classification (GTDB taxonomy): domain Bacteria; phylum Pseudomonadota; class Alphaproteobacteria; order Pelagibacterales; family Pelagibacteraceae; genus IMCC9063. The sequence goes on from VTPF01000003.1 coordinate 15,646, forward strand.
CAGAAGCAGCTTTTTATATGGTCGGAACTATTGAGGAAGCTGTAGCTAAAGCTGAAAAAATGGCAAAGGAAGCTGCTAATTAAATAATGAGTGATACGATCCAGCTTGATATTGTAACACCTGAAAAGAAATTTTTTTCGGATAAGAGTGTATTATCCGTAACAGTTCCTGGAATAGAAGGTGACATGGGTATCTTGCAGAATCATATACCTATTATTACCTTTTTAAGGCCCGGTACTATTCAGGTCCATTCTCAAAATAAAGAAACATATTTTTTCATTGCTGACGGAGTTTTAGAATTTAGTAATAATATTGTAACTATTTTAGCCTCAGAAATTTATGATTTGGCAACTATAGACTCTAAGATGATAGATTATCTAAAAAATAAAGTTAAAGAAAAAAATCAAAAAGAAAATCAAACTGATAATGAGTTATTTTTAGCTAGTAAATTTGAGGAAGAAGTAAATTCTTTATCACCTGCTAGATAAGAGATTTAAATTCTTCAATTAATTCTTGATATAATTTTTTTTTAAAAGGTACTATTAAGTTTGGTAATTCTTTTAGATCTACCCACTTCCATTTTTTAAATTCTGGATTTTTTTGATCTAATTTAATTTCATCATCTTTTCCAATAAATTGAGCAAGAAACCAAGTTTGTGTTTGTCCTTTAAACTCTCCCTTCCAAATTTTTCCAATTAAATAATCTGGGAGATCGTAAGTATGTATTTTGCTTGATTGTTTTATTATGGTCACAGAGGTAATGCCGGTTTCTTCTTTCAATTCTCTTTTTGCAGCATCGATTGCATTTTCATTTTTATCTATTCCACCCTGGGGCATCTGCCATGCTGATCTGTTATCAATTCTCTTTCCTACAAAAATTTGTCTGTTTTCATTAAAAAGCATAACTCCAACACCTTGTCTATATGGAAGGTTTCTTAGTTTTAACATTTTTATTTTTTTAAAAGATTTAAAGCATATTCCAGCTGATTATCGTTTTTACCATCATTAATTTTAAAATTTTCTTTATTTTCTTTAACAGCAATATCTGGTTCAACTCCTATTTCTGAAATAGAATTACCAGATGGCAAATAATATTTTGCAGTCGTAAGTCTTAAAGCGCCATTCCCCTTAAGAGGAATAATTGTTTGAACCGAGCCTTTTCCAAAGCTTTTTTCTCCTAATAATATGGCTCTCTTGTGATCTTTTAGAGCTCCAGCAACAATCTCCGAGGCTGACGCAGAGCCTCTATTTATTAAGATAATTATAGGCTTTCCATTTGATACATCACCTTTTCTAGCGGTATAAATTTTTATATCATTCTTGTCCCTTCCTCTTGTAGAAACAATTTCCCCACCATCTAAAAATGCATCACTAATTTTAATTGCCTGAGACAGTAGTCCTCCGGGATTATTTCTTAGATCTAAAATATAGCCAGTTAAATTTTTATTTTCTTTTGAAAGGTCTTTAATTTTTTTTAGTAATTGATCACCACTTTGTTCATTAAAGGCTCTAAGTCTTATGTAACCCACATTTTCTTTGATAGACGACGAAACTTCTCTTACTTTAATTTTATCTCTTTTAATTGTAAATTTTAAATCTTCATCAACATCTACCCTTCTGACAGTTATATTAATAGAAGTTCCAATTTTTCCTCTCATCAAGTTCACCGCTTGCATTAGAGTTAATCCTTTAACTTGTTTATCATTTATTTTTATAATGTAGTCTCCTGCTTTAATTCCTATTTTATCCGCAGGAGAATCTTCAATCGGAGTAATAACTTTTACAAATCCAGACTCCATTGTTATTTCAATTCCCAATCCTCCAAACTCTCCTTTAGTTTCAATATTCATATTTTTGAAGCTTTCTGGATTCATATAAGATGAATAAGGATCTAAAGACTGCAACATTCCATTAATAGCAGAATCGATAGCCTCGCTTTGATCAATTTCATTTACATATTCATTATTAATTTTTTCCAGGACATCACTAAACAAATCAAGTTTTTCATATAACAGAGATACATTGTTTTTTGCGTAAGCACTTGAAGTAACAATTAAAAAAAATAGTAAAATTAATTTTATAAATTTAATAATATTCATTTAATATTTATGGTATGGATGATTTGTTATAATTGTAGCACATCTGTAAAATTGTTCACACAAAATTACTCTAGCCAATGAGTGAGAAAAGGTAAGTTTGCTCAAAGATATTTTTTCACAATTATCTGTAGTTATTGACACACCTTCAGGCTGCCCGATTAATAAATATAATTCTTTAACATTATTAGATAAGTATTTTTGAATTATTTTTACAAACTCAACACTTGTGCAAAGTTTTCCATCTTCATTTAAAACTAAAAATTTTTTATGAATATTTTTTTCTTTTATTATACTAGAAATTTCTTTTTGGGTGCTCTGTTTAATATTAAAATTGCTAAATCCACTTTTTTTTATCAAATTTATTCTTTTCTTATATAGTTCACACATTTCTTTTTCAGGATTTTTGTTCATCCTTCCCTCACACAAAATAGTAACTTTCATTAAACGGTGATATTTTGTTGTGGAAGAATATCTTCCCACATTTTTTCTAAATTATACAAAGATCTTTTTTCAGGATGAAAAATATGAATGATAACTTCGATTGCATCTATTAGTTTCCAATCATCACTCTCTTTGCCTTCAATACTGGTATTTTTTATTCCGAGCTTTTTTAATTCATGAGCAGTTATTTCAGAAACTGCCTGGATATGTCTTGAGGAAGTTCCACTAGCAATTATCATGTAATCTGCAATTGAACTTTTATCTTTAAGGTCAATGGTTACAATGTCAGTTGCTTTATTATCATCTAAAATTTTTGTAATTTTGGAAACCAAGTCCTTTTTTTGTGCGTTTACCATTTCTTAATCTATTTATATAAACTAATTCTTAACTTTGAAGAAGACACATTAATTGGCTTATTATTAATAAATATCCATTCGTTTTTTTTAGGCTTGTTTTTTATTAACTCAGCCAGATTTCTTCTGAAATTTGCATATTTTTTTGCTGAAAAAGAATCTAGAGCTTTTTTTTTGTAACCAGATCTATTCATAACAATAAGCGTACACAATGAAAATATTTTTGAATAATTGTTCCACTTATGAAAATTTATTAAGTTGTCTGCTCCAATTATAAAAAATAGATGATGATCTTTTTTCATTTTTTTCTTTAAATGCTTAATTATATTGATAGTAAAATCTGAATTTTTTATCTTGTCTGCTCTTAACAATGTTATTTTTTTTTCATTTTTGATAATTTTTTTGCATAAAGGTATTCTTTTTTTTTCATTAAAAAATGGATTATTTTTTTTTAATGGGTTTTGTTTTGTAATAGACCAAAATAGTTTATGAAGATTTAATTTTTTTATAACTATTTTTGATATGATTAAATGTCCTTTATGAGGTGGGTCAAAAGTTCCACCTAAAAGTCCTAGGTTTTTTATACTGTTTTTATTCAAGGTCTTATTTGTCCAGTTCCTTTAACAATATATTTATATGTTGTTAGCTGTTCTAATCCAACAGGTCCTCTCGGATGAAGTTTATTTGTAGATATACCAACTTCTGCCCCTAATCCAAATTCATAACCATCAGCAAATTGGGTAGAGGTATTGTGCATGACAATAGAGCTTGTTATTTCATTTAAAAATTTTTCAGCACTTTTTTTACTATTAGTAATAATAGATTCTGTGTGATTAGTTCCATATTTTTTTATATGATCTATAGCTTCTTCGATATTTTTTACAATTTTTACAGAAATTATTGAGTCCAAATATTCAGTTTTCCAATCTTTCTCTTTAGCAAGTTTAGCTTTAGGAAAATATTTTTTTACTGTTTTGTCACCTATAATCTCACAATTATTTTCATCTAACATGTTGAGTATTGGCTTCAAATGAGTGTTAATAATTTTATTATTGATTAATAATGTTTCAGCTGCTCCGCAAATACTAGTTCTTCTTAATTTAGCATTGAATACAATTTTTTTGGCCATTTCTAAATCTGCATATCTATCAACATATACATGGCACAAGCCTTCCAAATGTCCGATGACTGGTACTTTTGAAAGTTCTAGTACTTTTTTTACAAGACCTTTTCCTCCTCTTGGGACTATCACATCAATATAAGACTTCATATTAGACAGTAAATAATCGACATTCTCTCTATTTGTTTTATTAATTAGTTGAATGCAGTCAGGATTAATTTTGTTTTTTTTAAGAACTTTTCTAAAAAGTTCAGCTAATATGGTATTTGAGTGAAAAGCTTCTGTTCCGCCTCTTAGGATTGCACAGTTGCCAGATTTAAAACATAAAATTGAGATATCAGCAGTAACATTTGGTCTAGCTTCATAAATGACACCAATTATTCCAATTGGCATTGTCACTCTTTGAATTGTGAGGCCATTAGGTCTTTTCCAAGAGCTTATAATTTTTTTAGTTGGATCTTTGAGTTTTATAACTTCTTTTATGGATTTAATAATGGATTCGATCCGATCGTCATTGAGTATTGATCTATCGATAATATTTTCTTTTATTTTTTTGATTCTTGCTTGCTGAATATCTTTTTTGTTTGCTTGTAATAATTTATTTTTATTTTTTTTTATTTCAATTATATAATCCTTTAAAGTTTTGTTTTTTGTTTGTTCAGTTAAATTAACAATAGATTTTGAAGCTACAAGTGCTTTTTTTCCTAGATTATCTAAATAAGTATTTTTTTTCATTATTTAATATCTTTAACTAAATTATCTATATGAATTACTTCTCCACGGGAAGAGTGTCCCAGAACTTTATTAATTTGATCACTTTTTAAACCTTTTATTTTTTTTATATCTTCGCTGGAATAAGAAGTAACTCCCAATCCAATTTTGTTTTTTTCCTGGTCTATGATGGACACAGTGTCTCCTCTTTGGAAAGAACCGTTGATGTCAGTTATTCCGACAGGTAACAAACTCTTTCCATTATTTAGAGCTTTAGCCGCTCCATTATCTACAGTAATAGATCCCTTAGTTTTAATAGTTCCCATGATCCATTTTTTTTTTGCATTATGAGAATTTATTTTTGGAACAAACCATGTAAATTTTTTATTTTTTACAATGTGTTTGATTGGGTTATTAATTTTTCCAGAACTAATAAGCATATTACAGCCTGCATCCATACATATTTTTGCTGCTTCAATTTTTGTAACCATGCCACCAGAGCCATAATCACTAATACTTTTGGTTGCTGCTAGTTCTATAGATTTATTTATTTCAGTTACTTTTTCTATAAAAGTTGAATCCTTAAATTGGTTAGGATTTTTAGAATATAGGCCATCAATATCAGAAAGCATTATAAGAGTATCGGCATTTGTTATTTGAGCAACTCTTGCAGCAAGTCTATCATTATCTCCATAACGTATTTCTGAAGTAGCGGTAGTGTCATTTTCATTTACTATCGGCACTATATTCATCATGAATAAATTAGTGATCGTATCTTTAGCATTAAGCGATCTTCTTCTATTTTCAGTATCTTCCAAAGTTAATAAAATTTGTGCAACGGTGATTTTTTTTCTTAAAAATGATTTTTTAAATAAATTCATTAATTCAATTTGTCCTACAGCAGCGACCGCTTGGTATTCTTTTAATTTTAGATTTTTTTTATTTTTTTTTAGAAGCTTACAACCAAGTGCAATTGCTCCCGATGTAACAATAATAACTTTTATTTTTTTATTTATTAAAAAATGGACATCATCTATCAATTTATTAATCCAATCTTTTTTAAAATTTTCTGTTTTATCTACTAATGTAGAAGAGCCTATTTTAATTACGATGAGTTTTGATGTTAGTATGTTCATGATATGGCTCTTAATACTGTATTAATATTTTGTTTATTAAGAATAGATATTTCATAAAATTTCTTTTTAAAGAATTTTTTAAATTTTGTAAGTTTTTCATTTTTTTCTTTTTCTTCAAGTAAGTCTATTTTATTAAATACTACTATTTCTTTTTTTTTTAAAAGCTTTTCGCTGTATTGTTTTAATTCTTCTCGAATTATTTTATAATTTTTTACCAAATCTTCTTCGTTAATATCTATAATATGCAATAGGCTGTTGCATCTTTCTATATGTTTTAAAAATTGATCCCCAAGTCCTATACCTTTGTGAGCCCCCTCAATTAAACCTGGTATATCTGCCAATACAATTTCTTTTTCATCAATTTGTACCACTCCTAAACTAGGGTTTAAGGTGGTGAATGGATAATTTGCAATTTTTGGTCTTGCCCTCGTAGAGATTGATAAAAAACTAGATTTTCCTGCATTTGGAAACCCAATTAATCCAACATCTGCTATAATTTTAAGTTCCAACCAAACTGAAATTTCTTCACCCTCTTTTCCTTTAGTAAATTTCCGTGGAGCTCGGTTGGTTGAACTTTTAAATCTCGTATTTCCAACTCCACCCAAACCACCCTTAGCTAAAACAAACTCTTCATTTTCTTTAGTAAAATCATAAATTAAAGTTTTTTTGTCTTCAGCGTAAACTTGAGTACCAAGAGGAACTCTTAAGTATAAATCTTTTCCACCATGACCAGTTTTATTATTTGAGCCACCTTTATCTCCATTTGTTGCTTTAAAATGCTGCGTGTATCTAAAGTCAATTAATGTATTTAATCCATTTACTGCTTTTAAAATAATAGAGCCGCCACTACCACCATCGCCTCCATTTGGACCTCCAAATTCAACAAACTTTTCTCTTCGAAAACTTGCTAAACCATTTCCACCATTACCAGCTTTGACATGAATTTTAGCTTGATCTAAAAATTTCATAATTAGGAATTATACGAAAATTAGTTCCTTAAAAAAGAACTGATTATTTAATGAGGGATAACTGAAATATAGGTTTTTCCAAATTTTTTAGTTTGGAATTTTACTCTTCCACTTACTTTAGCAAAAATTGTATGATCTTTTCCCATTCCAACATTTAATCCAGGATGCATTTTGGTACCACGCTGTCTTAAAATGATATTTCCAGGTATTACTATTTGCTCCCCATACTTTTTTACTCCAAGTCTTCTACCGGCACTATCTCGACCGTTTCGCGTTGATCCACCTGCTTTTTTCGTTGCCATAATATGCTCTTATATAATTATTTATTTACTGTTTCAATTTTATTTTTATTTATTTCTGGTTTAGAAGCCTTTGGTTCAAATGTTGCTTCAGACAATAGCTTACCATCTTTTCCATAAATTTTCATAATTTGTACTACTGAAATTTTTTGTCTATGCCCTTTTCTTCTTCTAGAATTTTGTCTTCTTCTTTTTGTAAAAGCAATTACAGTTCTATTTTTTGTTTGTTTTAAAATCTTAGCTTCTACTTTCGCTCCTTCTAAAAGAGGCGCTCCAATTTCTATATTGTTATCTTTATTTGTTAAAAGCACTTCATTAAAATTTATTATCTGTCCTTCTTCCACAGTTAGCTTTTCTAATCTCAAAGTATCATTTGCTGAAACTTTATATTGCTTTCCACCTGTATGTATTACTGCGAATGTCATAATGTATTTTTAAAAGTAGGGGCAATATATCCAGCAACCTTATCATGTCAAGGCGTTAGATCGTAAATTACTAAAAATTATCCTTGAGTTTTCTCAGTTTTGTGAAGACTTCAAGCTCAGATGCATTTTCTAATGATATTGCTTTTCGTATATTCTGATCGTTAAGCCTAAAAAAGATATTAGTTAAACTTTCCCCCCCAACAGTTGTGGGGATAGTTGGTTGACTATTGGATCGTTGTTGCAAAATTTCTTTATCTCTAATTTTAAG
>VTPF01000056.1 GCA_008638025.1 Pelagibacteraceae bacterium
TTTGATTGCAAAATTAATGATTTGTTTGAAGATAAGACAGTAGGCTAGCAAGTCCTGCTATGATGATCTGTCCATCAAAAGAAAATAGCATATGCGGATAAACACCTAGCAGCCACCAAATAGCAGAAATAATGATGTACCAGATGATGCTAATTTTGCTGGTTTGAATAATTTGATTCCAGTTAATTTTTTTTGGTTCTTCGCTCATCAAGGAAAATACTAAAGTAATTTAGTGCTTTCGTCATTCCTTTTTCGCGAAGGTGCTATCTATAAATAGCATTACTAAATATCTTAGGCAGCACGTATAAGAAATTATGTCCAAAACAATTAAAATAAACTTATTTAGCTTATCTTGTATAGCTGTTTTATCTGTCGCTATTCATTTTTTTGCTTAATAAAAAATTAATTAGCTGAGACAAGGATAGTCAGTATATCCTTTTTCTTGGCCACCATAAAAAGTGGATCTGTCATATTTATTCAGTTCTGCTTTTTTGCTAATTCGTTCTGGAAGATCAGGATTAGAAATAAACCATCTACCAAACATAATTGCGTCAGCTTTATTTTGTTCTAAAGCTTGTTCAGCTGTTTCAGGAGTGTAACCACCTGCTGAAATAAACACTCCATTAAATTTATTTTTAAATAAATCTGATGTGCAAGGAGCCTTATCATTTAATTTATCATCTCCTCCAGCTGTAGTAGCTCTTGGCTCAATCATATCGATAAATACTATGCCTCTTTTATTCAACTCTTCAATTAAGTGATCAAATAAAGCTTTAGGATCAGAGTCACTCATGTCATTAAAAGTTCCGTAAGGTGAAAGACGAACTCCTACCTTGTCTTTGCCCCAAACATTAATCACAGCGTCCAATACTTCTAAAGGAAACCTAACTCTATCTGCTATCGATCCACCGTAATCATCTGTTCTTTGGTTGCTACCGCTTTGAAGAAACTGATCTAGCAAATAACCATTCGCCATGTGCACTTCAACACCATCAAAACCAGCTTCTTTGGCATTAATCGCAGCCATTTTAAAATCTTTTACAATATTTTTGATCTCTACAACCTCTAAAGCTCGGGGAGTTAGAATCTCTGTTGGTTTCCAATCTGCAGTATAAGTTCCGCTGTTTTTTGCAGCTATAGCAGAGGGTGCAACGGGAAGTTTTCCATCAGGTTGGTGGGAACTGTGAGAAATTCTACCAACGTGCCATAGTTGTAAAAAAATTTTTCCACCTTTTTCATGAACTGCTTTCGTTACTTGTTTCCATCCAGAAACTTGTTCTTTGCTATGAATACCAGGGGTTCCAGGATAGCCCTGTCCTTGTTGAGAAACTTGTGTCGCCTCAGTGATAATCAAACCTGCACTTGCTCGTTGAGCATAATAGGTTGCATTAAGTTCTTGAGGAATATTTCCTGGTTGGGCAGATCTCATCCTTGTTAAAGGAGCCATTATAATTCTATTTTTTAAAGTTAAATTTCCTAGTTTTAGTTCTGATAAAAGTTTCATAGTGATTTTCTAAATGATTTGAACAGCTTAAATAGTGATTAATGGCTACAATTCAAGTCTGTTAAAAAAATAATTAAGATAGATACTTTTTAAAAAAATTAATAGTGCGATCCCAAGCTAAGTTTGCTGCTTTCTCATCATAACGAGGAGTGCTATCATTGTGAAAACCATGATTTACTTTTGGGTACATATGAGCTGTATAATTTTTGTTATGTTTTTTGAGTGCCGCTTCGTAAGCTGGCCAGCCTTCATTGATCCTTTTGTCTAATTCTGCATAATGTAATAATAGTGGAGCTTTAATTTTGGCAACATCTTTCTCAGCAGCTTGTCTTCCATAGAAAGGAACTGATGCAGCAAGCTCAGGATAAGCAACAGCAAGTGCATTGCATACTCCTCCACCATAACAAAAACCAACACAGCCTACTTTGCCCGTAGCGTCTTTGCGTGATTTTAAATACTCAAAGCCTGCAAAAAAATCATTCATAAGCTTAACAGGATCTACTTCACTTTGTAATTGTTTGCCTTTTTCATCATTACCCGGATATCCACCTTTAGAAGTTAAACCATCAGGAGCAAGCGCTATAAAACCAGCTTTGGCAACTCTTCTTGCCACATCTTCTATATATGGATTCAGACCTCTATTTTCATGAACCACTAGGACAGAAGGATTTTTTTCTGACATTTTTTTTGGCATCACCAAATAGCCTTTTACTTTTCCATTTCCTTTGGCAGAAGAATACTCAATATAACTTGCGTTTATATCTGGATCATTAAAGTTTACTTGTTCTGCGTAAGAGTAATTAGGGCTCAAAATGCTTAAAATGGTAGTTGCTGTTAAACCGCCAATTGCAAACTTATTAGCACTACTTAAAAATTCTCTTTTGCTGATTTTGCCGTGGGCATAAAAATCATAAAGATCTAAAAGCTCTTGATCAAAGTCTTTTGCGGTAAGTCTAGTCATAAGTGTATTATTAGAATAGTTCTTAAACTTGTAAAGCGTATTTACTATCTTAAAAAAAAGAGTAATAGAGCCATTAACATTAACTGGTAGGGTAATATGGGAAAAAGCAAAGACGTAAAAAAAGAAAAAAAGAAAGCAAAAAGTACAGCTCCAAAAGTAAGTAAATCTAAAAAGCAGTATTAGTTGTTTTTGAAAAAGGACGTTTAAGTTTAGCTTAGCGTCCTTTTTTATTTTCAATTTATAAAATAATCTATAGATAATAAATATGCTTAAAGAAAATCTCCATTGGATACTTCTCGGAATTGCTGTCGGTATAGCTTTCTATATGGCTGACAAATATATTTTTTAATCCATTTAATGCAGATTGAAATTATCATTAAATTAATTGAGGTAGTGTTTCCTGTTTTTTTTATAATAGGATTGGGTTATTTTTTTGGAAAAAAAAATCCTAATTTTGATAGTAGTACTATTACAGGTTTTGCTGGTACTATAGGAGTTCCTTGTCTTTTGTTTTATTCCTTAACTTTAAATCATTTAGATTTTGATATTTTTATAAAATTTTCTGGAATTACTCTTATTTGTATTGGGCTATTCGCCATAATGGGAATTTTTGTTTTAAGATTATTAAATAGAAATATTTTTAAAGAACTGCCTCCAATTATTCTTCCCAATACTGGTAATATGGGATTTGCTTTTTGTTTATTTGCTTACGGATCTAAAGGATTTTCCATTGCAAGCATTATGGTTGCGGTTAATTGTATACTTCATTTTACAGTGAATATTTTTTTAGCTAAAGGCAAATTTACTTTTGAACCTTTGTTAAAATCTATTCCCTTATATGCAATTTTTATTGCAGCTGTGTTTTTGTATTTTAACATTCCTGTTCCTAAGTTTGTAAGCAATACAACCATGTTAATTTCTTATACGGCTATTGTTTTGATATTAAGTTCCTTGGGAATAGCTCTAAGCACTTTGAAGACTGTTAGTATTTCAAAAACATTAATTATTTCATTTGCAAGATTATTGGGCGGTCCAGCGATTGGGTTTGCTGTCATTAAATTTTTTGGATTAACCGGATATCAAGCAGGAGCTTTATTTATACAGTGTTCAATGCCTGCTGCAGTTCTTACTTATTTATTAGCAAAAATGTATTCTTCAAAAGAGCATGCGGACAATATTGCTAGCGTCATTGCCATGTCTACTGTTATTTCTATTGTTACAGTTCCTATTATTATTTTAATCGCTCTTACTTATTTTGAATAGTTGCTTGCGTAAGCAATTGTAAAAGACCTTTAGTATTCCTTTTTTGAAGTTTTTTTCTGATTTTTTGTTGAAATGTTTTTTTCTTCTTTTTTTTCAAGGATATGTACTGCTAATTTTTAAGCTTTATCGAATGTTTTGGTGCTATTCAAAATTGCTTCTACTTTTTGATAATTTCTGGAAGATAAAGTTTTTTTTGGGTCAAAATAAGCCTTTTCTATTTTGCTTAAATCGTAATTAATTTCTTTTAACAGATCTATTCCCTGATCATAATTTTTTTTTAATGCAAAAGCCAAGCTTCTTAGTTTGATCTCATTTTGTTCAATGGCAATTTTTTTAGAAATAGCGCTTACTTCTCTCAAGTGCTTAAAAGCCTGCTCTTCAATCTTTTTTTCTTTCGATTGAAAAATTTTAGATATAAATTTAAACAAAAAACCTCTCTTTATTACTAAATTATCAAAACTTTACTTGAATGTCTAAAACAAAGACACAATGTATTTGTGTACAAAAAAACCAATCACCAAAAGCACAACACCAATACAATAAATAAGCCAAAAGTTCATTCCCAGACTTTTTGCAAAAAAGAAGGGTAAAAAAAATAAGTATGAAACAGGTACCCCAACCAAAATACTTTTTGCAAAAGTAATAGAGGTTTCGGGGTTTTTGTGCTCAAGATAAGAGAAAATCAAAGCCAAAAGACTTGCGATAGGAAGGGCTATAATAAAACCTGACAACTCTGGTTTTTTCCCAGATAACCAGCTCGCAAAAGCTATTACAACAGATGCTAATAATATTTTAAGAAAAAAAATCATACTTTTGTTCTAGCTTACATTATATAAAATATTAATTAAATGTTCATAAATCAAATAAATAGATAGTTATGAAAACAGCGATAGTTACGCTTTCAGATTCTGGTTATTTTCATCTTTTAGAGGAATTAATTGACTCTATTCATTCGTTTGAAGAAAGTAACAACATTAGTATCTGTGTTTTAGATGCCGGCTTAACAAATGAACAAATTGATAAAATAAAGAACAAGGTTTTTTCAATTGAAAAAGCAAAATGGGACATACCTGTATCTTCATTTAAAGTTCAGGGAAAAGAGTGGTTAAAGAGTCAGGTATCTAGAGCATTTCTTCCTAATTACTTCCCATCTTTTGATAAATATATTTGGATAGACTGTGATGCTTGGGTTCAGTCTTGGTTTGTAATTGATTTGCTAAGTTCAGCTTGTGATCATGGTAAATTAGGAATTGTCAGCATGTCAGATCGACATAATGGAAGGGTTGCTAAAATAAATTGGTTTTTTAAAAATTTGGGTTTTGTAAAATCACAAAATTACAAACACGCAAAATCTTCAGGTTTTTCAGAAGACATTTCTAGGCATATTGCTTTGCAACCTCATTTAAATATTGGAGTTTTTTCATTAGATGGCACATCCCCAACATGGAGGGTTTGGCAAAAAAATTTAGAAAAAGCATTATCACAGGGAAAAATTTTTGGCTCCGAACAGGTT
>VTPF01000057.1 GCA_008638025.1 Pelagibacteraceae bacterium
AGAATGAATAAAGTATAAAAAATTCTTTTGGTAAGATCACTTGATTGAGAAAAAAAACCAGAGCTGCTATTCGATGTATCTGGAAAGTTAGACATCTTACTACTTTACTATTTCTATTGTGCCACCAGAGTTTTCTATTTTACTTTTAGCACTTTTGCTTACTGAATGAGCCAATATATTAACTTTGTGTTTAAACTCACCAGTTCCTAATATTTTAACTTTAACAAATTTTGAATTTTTTTTATCTTTAGAGAATAATAGTTCGCTTAAATTAATTTTGTCAGAGGTGTTCAATTTCCTCTTTTCAATTAAACTTGATAAATCTCTTAAATTAATCACTAAATTATTTGATCTATTTCCAATAGAGTTAAAGCCTCTTTTTGGCAAACGTCTAAATAAAGGCATTTGGCCACCTTCAAAACTTTTAACTGCAACTCCAGATCTTGCTTTTTGACCTTTAACACCACGACCAGCAGTTTTTCCCTTGCCAGATCCTATTCCTCTTCCCACTCTTTTTGATTTCTTAAAAATCTTTATTCCAATTTCATTTAATTTCATAAACTATCTCCTAGAAACAATATCTTTAATTTTTTTTCCTCTTATCAATGAAATATCTTTTGGTGTTTGTTGGCTAGACAGTGCCGCAAAAGAAGCTCTAACAACATTATAAGGATTTGCTGAACCAATAGATTTTCCAACAACATCTTGAATACCTGACATTTCGCAAATTGCTCGAACTGCACCACCAGCAATAATTCCAGTTCCAGCAGGTGCACTTCTTAGTATGACTTTTCCTGCCCCACTCTTCCCTTTAACATCATGATGCAAAGTTCTACCATCTCTTAAGGGAATCTTTATTAAAGATTTTTTAGCTGCATCAGAAGCTTTTTTAATTGCATCTGGTACTTGTTTTGCTTTGCCCTGTCCAAATCCAACTTGGCCTTTTTGATTACCTGCTACAACCAGAGCTGCAAAACCAAACCTTCTTCCACCCTTAACTACCTTGGTAATTCTATTGATGGCTACTAATTTTTCTTTAATTTCAGAAACTTTGCTCATATTTAAAACTTCAATCCTCCAGTTCTTGCTGCTTCAGCAAGTGATTTAACTCTTCCATGATATTTGTAACTTCCTCGATCGAAATAAACTTCTTTAACACCTTTAGCAATAGACCTTTCGGCAATTAATTTACCTACTATTTTTGATAATTCAGTTTTATTATTTTTTTCAATATTTTTTTCTTTTGATGAAGCGCTTGCAATTGTTACTCTTTTACTATCATCGATTAATTGAGCATAAATATTTTTTGCAGATCTAAATACAGTTAATCTAGGCTTGTCAGTACTCACACGTTTAAGCTTTGATCTATTCCTTTTTTGTCTGATAAGTGTCTTATTTCTCATTATTTTTTCTTTCCTTCTTTCTTAAGAATAAATTGTCCTTCGCTAGTTATACCTTTTTGCTTATAAGGCTCTACAGGTTTTAAAAATTTGATATCTGCAGCCACTTTTCCAATTAATTGTTTGTCCGTTCCATTTAATGTTATCTTAGTTTGCTTATCAATTTTAACCGTTATACCTTCCGGAATATCAAATAAAATATCATGACTAAAACCTAGTTGAAATTGTATTTGATTGCCTTTCAAGTTAGCCCTAAACCCTACACCATTTAAATTTAAATTAATTTCATAACCTTTTGATATTCCTATTAGGATGTTGTTTATCAAACTTCTTTGAAGACCCCATATAACTTTATTTTGGTTTTTTGTGTCTTTGGGTGTGATTGATATTTCGTTATTATCAATTTTTGTATCCAAAACATCTGTATTTAGAGTTAATTCTTTTTTACCCTTAGGTCCTTCCATGAGAATTTTATTTCCAACAATAGAAACTTTGACGTCTTTTGGTATAGCAATGTGTTTTTTTCCAATTTTTGACATAGTTCTTATGAAATATTACAGATTATTTCTCCTCCGAGTTTTTGGTCTCTAGCTTCATTGTCTGATAGGATTCCTTTTGAAGTAGAAATTATAGAAATACCCAATCCATTTAACACTCTAGGTAAACTTTCGAATCTTGAATAAATTCTTCTTCCTGGCTTAGAAATCCTTTTAATCTCTCTTATAACCGGAGTTCCATGAACATATTTTAAATTCACTTTTAAGCCTTCAAATTGTTTTCCTTCCTCTTTAACCACATCGTAACTGGATATAAATCCTTCGCGCTGCATAGCATCTAGAAGAAACTTCTTAAATTTAGAACTTGGAATTGTTACTGTAGGATGCAGTTTCATTTGAGCATTTCTAATTCTTGTTAACATATCTCCTATTGGATCTGATATCGTCATATTAACTCCTTTCCTACCAACTCGATTTTGTCATGCCTGGAATTTTTCCCATAGAAGCTAATTTTCTAAGAGCTATTCTCGACATTTTAAGTTTACGATAATAACCATGAGGTCTTCCGGTTATTTCACATCTATTTCTAATTCTTGATTTAGCAGAATTTTTTGGCAACTTTGCAAGCTTAAGAGTTGCTGCGAATCTTTCATTCAAATTTATTTTTTTATCCATTACTATAGCTTTTAATTTTTTTCTTTTATTCTCAAATTTTTTAGCCATTTTTACTCTTTTTAAGTTTCTATGAATTGCAGATGTTTTTGCCATTAATTTGATCCTTTCTTATAAAATGGAAATTGAAAACTATCTAATAAAGCTCTTGATGCCTCTTTATCTCGTGTGGAGGTTACTACTGTAATATCCAGTCCTCTCATTTTTTCAATTTTGTCAAAGTTTACTTCTGGAAATATAACGTGTTCTTTTATTCCAAAACTATAATTAGCTTCTTGATCAAAACTATCTGGGTTTAAGCCTCGAAAATCTTTAATTCTAGGTAAAGCCATATTTATTAGTCTATCTAAAAAGTAATACATATTATTTTTTCTTAAAGTTACCTTCAATCCTAATGGAATATCTTTTCTTGTTTTAAAATTTGCAACTGCTTTTTTAGATTTTGTAACAACGGGTAACTGCCCAGTTAAATTACCAAGATCTGTTTGAATACTTTTTAAAATTTTTCCGTCACTTGCATCTAGTCCAAGACCCATATTTAAAACTATTTTCTCAAGTCTTGGAGCTTGCATGTTATTTTTAATAGCTAATTTTTGAATCAAATTTGGCAAAATTTCTTCTTGATATATTTTTTTTAATCTTGGTATCATTATTTTTTAACTTTTTTTGTTGGTTTTTTTGTCTTTTTTACATCTTTTTTGGAAGAATTTTTTTTAACTTTTTTTTCAGATTTAACTTTTGTCTTATTATTAGTTTTTTTGGTTTCTTTTTTTTTAATTTCTTTTTTTCCTTCGTTAATCTTTTTCTTGTCATTATCAACAATGCTTAAATTAGATAAGTGTATTGACTTCTCGATACTGATAATTCCACCTTTATTTTCTTTTGTTGCTTTCTGATGTTTTTTTACAATATTTAGTCCTTTAACTATTGCTCTAGAATCGCTCTTAAATAATTGAATAACTTCTCCAGTTTTTCCTCGTTCATCACCAGCTAAAAGTTTCACCGTATCGCCTTTTTTAATTTTTAATTTCATTATAAAACCTCAGGGGCTAAAGATATTATTTTCATATGGTTTTTTGCTCTTAATTCTCTCGTAACTGGACCAAAAATTCGAGTTCCAATTGGTTCATTATTAGCTGCAATTAATACAGCGGCATTTGTATCAAATTTAATTGATGAACCATCAATTCTTGAGATTTGTTTTTTTGTTCTCACAATTACAGCTTTGTGAACATCTCCTTTTTTAACTTTTCCTTTAGGCATTGCATCTTTAATACTCACCACAATAACATCGCCAATAGAAGCATATCTTCTTTTTGAACCGCCCAATACTTTAATGCATTCAATACGCTTTGCTCCAGTATTATCAGCGACTTCTAATTCTGTTTGAACCTGAATCATTATTTATCTCCTACTACTTTCCATTTTTTTAATTTTGATATTGGAGCTGATTCAATGATTTTAACATTATCACCCACTGAATAAGTCCCCTGATCATAATGAGCATGATATTTTTTAGACTTTTTCACAACTTTTAATAAAACCGGATGTCTAAATTTTCTCTCAACGCTAACCACTAGTGTTTTAAGATTTTTTGTACTCACCACTTTTCCTTGTAAAACTCTCTTTGTCATTATGCTTTCTTTTTCTGATTTAAAAATGTTAATAATTTAGCAATAGTTCTTCGCACAATAGTGATTCTTGCACTATTGGTAATTTGAGAGTTCATTTTTTGAATTCTTAAATTAAATTGCTCTTTTTTGTAATTCCCAAGCTCTTTTTCAAGCTCAGTAATTGATAAATTTTTTATATCTTTGGTCTTCATAATTATATGTTCATATTTCGTTTAACAATTTTTGTTTTGATAGGAAGTTTTGATGAGGCCCTGTCAAAAGCTTCTTTAGCAATCACGTCGCTTACTCCATCAATTTCAAAAATAATTCTTCCTGGCTTAACTCTGCATATATAATACTCAACATTACCTTTTCCTTTACCCATTCTAACTTCGATAGGTTTTTTAGAAACTGGTATATTTGGAAAAATCCTCAACCAAACTCTTCCAGCTCTTTTCATGTGTCTTGTAAGAGCAACTCTGGCAGCTTCTATTTGTCTTGAAGTTATTCTCTCAGGCTCCATAGCTTGCAAACCATGTGAGCCAAAATTTATAGTCGCGCCTCTGTCGGCTACGCCATGAATTCTACCTTTATGAGCTTTTCGAAACTTGGTTCTTGCTGGTTGTAACATTATTTTTTCTCTTCCTCTTTTTCACTATCAATTTTTTTTTGAAGATCTTTTTGGAAAACTACTCCTTTATAAATATAAACTTTTATTCCAATAATTCCGTATGTTGTTAATGCTTCGCACTCAGCATAGTCAACATCTGCTCTTAATGTATGTAAAGGAACACTACCTTCTCTAAGCCATTCGGTTCTTGCAATCTCATTTCCTGCTAATC
>VTPF01000058.1 GCA_008638025.1 Pelagibacteraceae bacterium
TTCCAGGATCGAATTGCGATAGAGATGTTCAGGTTGCTCTTGAAAAATTTCAAATCTCAACCACTATGGTGTGGCACCAAGATACATCTCTGCCCAAGTGCGATTTAATTGTTTTACCAGGTGGGTTTTCTTATGGAGATTATCTTCGTTGTGGCAGCATGGCCTCTAAATCTAAAGTAATGAATGAGGTTATTAAGTTTGCAAATAAAGGTGGGTATGTGTTTGGTATTTGTAATGGTTTTCAAATACTAACGGAGACTGGTTTGTTGCCCGGCGCTTTATTAAGAAATTATAAACTTAAATTTATATGCAAAGATATATGTGTCAAAACTACCAATAACCAAACTCCTTTTACTAACAAAATCTCTGTTCAAAAAATACTTACTATTCCCATTGCTCATAACGAGGGAAATTATTTTGCCTCCCAAGAAGAAATAAATACTTTGAAAGAAAATAATCAAATTGTTTTTCAATATTGTGATGTTGACGGGAACATTTCTGATCAATCAAATCCTAATGGATCTATTCTTAATATAGCTGGTATTGTAAATAAAAATAAAAATGTCTTAGGTATGATGCCCCACCCTGAAAGAGTTATTGATCAGATTCTTGGAGGAACTGATGGTCAGGAAATTTTTAAATCTTTATTATAATGACAACTACCGTTGAACAAGCAAAACAGTTGGGTCTTACTAATTCTGAATTTGATAAAATTAAAGAATTAATTGGCAGAACTCCCAATTTTACAGAATTGGGAATTTTTTCTGCAATGTGGAACGAGCATTGTTCATACAAATCATCAAGAGTTTGGCTTTCTAAGTTACCAACCAAAAATAAATATGTAATTCAAGGTCCAGGAGAAAATGCCGGTGTAATTGATATTGGTGATGATGATGTGGCTATTTTTAAGATAGAGAGCCATAATCATCCTTCTTATATTGAGCCCTATCAAGGTGCCGCTACTGGTGTAGGAGGTATCTTAAGAGACGTTTTTACCATGGGTGCAAGACCAATTGCTAATTTAAATTCAATTAGATTTGGCCGTCCAAGTCACCCGAAAACTAAATATTTATTAAACGGTGTTGTGTCTGGAATTGCAGGTTATGGAAATTGTATGGGGATACCCACTGTTGGTGGAGAAGTTGAGTTTGATGAATGCTATGATGGAAATATCTTGGTTAACGCGATGAATATTGGTCTTGCTAAAAAAGACAAAGTTTTTTTATCCATAGCAAGTGGTGTTGGAAATCCAGTGATTTATGTTGGTTCAAAAACTGGTCGAGATGGAATTCATGGAGCGTCTATGGCCTCCCAAGAGTTTGATGATAATTCTGAAGCAAAAAAACCAACAGTTCAGGTAGGTGACCCTTTTGCAGAAAAATTATTATTAGAAGCTTGTCTTGAGCTAATGAAAACAGACACCATTATCTCCATTCAAGACATGGGTGCTGCTGGTTTAACCTCTTCTTCGGTAGAAATGGCATCGAAAGGAAAGTTGGGTATAGAGATAGATCTTAACAAAGTTCCTTGCAGAGAAACTGAAATGCAGCCTTTCGAACTTATGCTATCAGAAAGTCAAGAACGGATGCTAATTGTTCTAAAAGAAGGAAAAGAACAAGAGGCAGAAAAAATTTTTAAAAAGTGGGATCTTGATTTTTCAGTCATAGGTAAAATGACTGATAGTAAAAATTTAGTTTTATATTTTAACAACAAAATAGTTTGTAATATTCCCATTACTTCTCTTGCTGATGAAGCTCCTAAATATAATAGAGAATGGGTTTCCACTCCAATACCCGCTGAGATTAATATTGATAAAAAATTAAATGATTTAGATATATTAGACTGTTTAAAAAAATTACTCAGCCATGAAAACCAAGCAAATAAATCTTGGGTTTGGGAACAGTATGATCATATGGTTATGGGTGATACAGTGCAAAGACCAGGTGGTGATGCAGCAGTTATTAGAGTTCACGGTACAGATAAAGCATTAGCTGCAACAGTTGATTGCACCCCAAGATACTGTTTAGCGCACCCATTTACTGGAGGAATGCAAGCCGTTTGCGAAACATACAGAAATTTAACTGCAGTAGGTGCAGAACCGAGAGCTATTACCAATTGTCTTAATTTTGGAAATCCAGAAAAAAAAGAGATTATGGGACAATTTGTGGATGTTATTAAAGGGATGGCTGAAGCCTGCCAAGCTTTAGACTACCCGGTAATTTCTGGAAATGTTTCTTTGTATAATGAGACTAATGGAGTTGGAATAAAACCCACACCAACCATTGGTGGAGTTGGTTTAATTTCCAATGTAAATCAAACTGTTAATTTTGCACTTAAATCTATTGGCAGTCATTTAATTGTAATTGGAAAAACTAAAGGGCACATTTATCAAAGTGCTTTATGTTATGATATTCTTCACCTTAAAAAAGGACCCCCACCTAGTATCGAGCTAGCCAATGAGAAGAAAAATAGCCTTTTTATTAGAGAATTAATCAAACAAAGTCTTACAAATGCAGTTCACGACATTTCAGATGGTGGAATAGCTTTAGCTATAGCCGAGATGTGCATGGCTGGAAAAATTGGTGCCAAAATTAACACAAATAAACTGTTTGAAGATAGAGTTAAGTTCTTATTTGGAGAAGATCAATCAAGATATATAGTTGAAGTTAACAATAAAGATTTAGAAAAAGTAAAAAAACTAATATCTTCTAATAACATTGATTATTTAGATATTGGAATTACTCAAAAAGATCATTTTGAAATTGATGAGATGAAAATTTCAATTGATAATATGTTAGAATTAAACAATAAGTGGTTTATAAATTATAACAGTAAATAAATGGCAATTAAACAACAAGAAATTGAAAAATTACTTAAGGAAGGTTTTCCAGATGCAGAGATTGAAATACAAGATCTTGCTGGAGATGATAATCATTTCTCAGCAAAAATTAGGTCTTCTGCGTTTAAGGGTAAAAATAGAGTTCAACAACATCAGATGGTTTATAACTCCCTTAAAGGAAAAATGGGAAATGAATTGCATGCTTTGGCGTTAACAACAGAGGAGAAATAATGAATACACAAGAAAAAATTAAAAATATTATATCAAGTAATGACGTTGTTCTTTTTATGAAAGGAACACCAGACATGCCTCAGTGTGGGTTTTCAATGGCAGTTGCCAATGTTTTGAAACATCTAGAAGTGAAATTTAGTGGAATCAATGTTTTGGAAGATGAAGAAATTCGAAATGGAATAAAAGTTTTTAGTGATTGGCCTACAATTCCTCAATTATATATTCAGGGAGAGTTTGTAGGTGGCTGTGATATCGTAAAAGAAATGTTTGAAAAAAAAGAACTTCAAACTTTATTTGATAGTAAAAAAATTAATTATAAAAAATAAATTAACGAGAGTAATATTCTACTACTAGATTTGGCTCCATTACAGCTGGATAAGGAATCTCTTCCATTTTTGGAACTCTAGAGAATTTTGCAGTAAATTGTTTATGATCTGCAATAATATATTCTGGAACTTCTCTTTCTTTGTTTGTAATAGCGCTAAGAATAGTTGCCAATTGTTTTGAAGACTCTTTTATTTCAACTAAATCATTTTCTTTAACAGTGTAACTTGAAATATTAACCTTTTTACCATTAACCTTTACATGACCATGATTAATAATTTGTCTTGCTTGAAACACAGTTTGTGCAAATTTTGCCCTGTACACAACCGCGTCCAATCTTGACTCTAAAATACCAACCAAGTTTTCTCCGGTGTTACCTCTAACTCTGTTAGCTTCCTTAAACACGTTTCTAAACTGTCTTTCGTTTAGATTCCCATAATAACTTTTTAATTTTTGCTTCGCTTGTAATTGAATTTTATAATCGGATGGCTTTCCTTTGGCTTTAGTTTGACCATGCTGACCTGGTCCAAAAGCTCTTTTATTAAAAGGACTTTTTGGACGACCCCATAGGTTAACGCCTAACCTTCTGTCTACTTTATGTTTTGCCTGTATTCGTTTTGTCATTAATTAAGAATAGGCACTTATAAACATCAAGTTCATTTTGTCAATAAACCTTTAAAAATCAGTATTTTCGAAAGGAGCTAAAAATACCCATTAAAGTACGCAGTTCTCTTGAGGTAAGCGGTTGTTTGGCAAAAATATTCTTAATACTCTTGATCATAAAAGGTTTTTTTTCAAGGGGTCTAAAGAAGCCAGTTTTTTCAAGATTACCTATAAGAAAATCATAAAATTTAAATAAATCTTTTTGATTAGCAATCTCACTTTTATCAGTATTTTTATATTCAATTTTTTTTAATCTTGAAGAATAAAGACTGTACGCAACCACTGAAACAGCATGAGATAAATTCAATGACTCATACTTAGGATCCGAAGGTATTTTGAGTAAATAGTTTGAACTAATCAGATCTTCATTGCTCAGACCTGCATTTTCAGGACCAAATAAAATAGAAATTTTTTTCTTAGTAGTGTTAATAATTTTAATTGCTTCAGTTAATGTATAAATTTTTTTATTTATATTTCTAATTCTTGCAGTGGTAGCAAAAACAATGTCACTTTTGCTTAATGCATCTTTAGTAGAGTTGAAAATTTTAGCTTTGTGAATAATGTCAGAAGCTTTAACTGATGTGTAAATAGCTTTTCTATTCGGCCACTGTTCCTTAGGATTAACAATGGAAAGAGAAGAAAGTCCAAAATTTTTCATGACCCTAGCAGTTGCACCTATATTTTCACCAATCTGAGGCTTCACTAGTACAATAGAAATATTTTTTAAACTCATTTAGAGCCGGCGGGTGCTTTTGATTTATATAATTTATAATCAATACTATCTATTAATGCCTTAAATGAAGCTTCAATAATATTGGGAGAAACTCCAATCGTGAACCAACTATCGTTACTTTGGTCGGTACTTTCAATAGAAACTCTGGTAACTGCATTCGTACCTGTATTTA
>VTPF01000059.1 GCA_008638025.1 Pelagibacteraceae bacterium
CCTGCTCCAATCATTTTTGCTGCTGCTATTTCCATTTTTTTCTCCTTTGTTAATGATGTAAGTGAAGTGCATCATTTAAATAGATGCAAGTTAATATTGCAAAAACATATGCTTGTAAAAAAGCTACTAATATTTCCAAACCAGTTAGTGCAATTGAAAATCCAAGTGGTAACCAACCACCTAGAATACCTAGACTGACAACAAATCCTCCGAATACTTTAAGCATTGTGTGTCCAGCCATCATATTTGCAAAAAGTCGAACCGATAAACTAATTGGTCGACTTAAATACGAAATAATTTCTATAACTACTATTAGAGGCAATAGAACAGTAGGAACTCCCGATGGAACAAATAATTTTAAATATGACACACCATGTTTTGCAAAACCAATAATAGTAACTCCAACAAACACAAACAAGGCCATAGCGAAAGTGACAATAATATGACTGGTTACTGTAAAAGAATAAGGAATCATGCCTATCATATTACAAACTAGCACAAATAAAAATAAACTAAGTATAAATGGAAAATAAGGTCTTGCATCTTTTCCGGCTGTATCACTAATCATTTTAGATACAAATTCATAAATCATTTCTGCAATTAACTGTATTTTATTAGGTACCAAAGATTTTTTTTGAGTAGCTAAAATAAAAAAAATAGAAATCAAACTAACTGTCAGAACCATAAAAAGGCTCGCGTTTGTAAAAGAAATATCAAAATTTCCTAATTGTATTTTTGGACCAATTGAATAAACTTCAAATTGATTCATTGGATTTGTAGCCATATTTTTTAAATAATTTAGTCCTTATTAATCATTTTGGAAGTTCGCACAACATTTAAAATACCCGTAACCGCTCCTAAAAAGAAAAAAAATATTAATAAAAATGGCTTAGTTTCCAGCCATTTATCTAAATAGTAGCCAATTAAGCTTGCGACAAAAACGGCAGCAACCATTTCACTACTTAGTCTCATGGCAATGCCCATAGAAGATTGTCGATTTTGATCAGATTCTGTTTTTTTAGGATTTAGTTTCTTAATTTTATTTTCAAGATCTTTGATATCATTCATGGAATATTAAAAATTTTAAGCGACCATTTCTTCGGCTTTTTCCAAATCCACAGCCACAAGTTGACTAACTCCTCTTTCAGCCATTGTGACCCCGTACAATCTATTCATTCTAGACATTGTTAAGGCATGGTGTGTAATAATAATAAATTTTGTATCTGTAATATTGGAAAGTTCATCTAATAGAGAACAAAACCTAGTGACATTTGCATCATCAAGCGGTGCATCAACCTCATCAAGTATACAAATGGGAGAGGGATTTATTAAAAAAACTGCAAAAATTAGTGCCATTGCTGTCAAGGCCTGCTCGCCACCTGAAAGTAAAGTTATGGACTGTAATTTTTTTCCAGGAGGACTAACTAGCAACTCCAGTCCAGCTTCTAAAGGATCGTCAGACTCTATTAGCTCGAGTTTCGCACTACCACCTGCAAATAATTTTGTATAAACATCATTAAATTTTCTACTTACTTTTTCAAATGCATCCAATAAACGTTCTCTTCCTTTTTGATTCAAGTCATTTATAGATCCTTTTAATTTCTGAATACCCTGCACCAAGTCTTTACGGTCGTCCATCATTTTATTAATCTGATCTTGAAGTTCTTGAGTTTCATTATCTGCTCTTAAATTAACCGCTCCCATTTTTTCTCTTTGATCTTTTAATTTATGTATTTGAGATTCAATTTTGGAAGTTTCAACTGCCTCTTCGGTGTTGATATCAGCAAAATTAGGTAGCTCTTCTATAGAATGTTTGAATTCACTTAGTGATTTTAATTCTATTTCTTTTTTCTTTTCTTTTAAACCCTCAATAATTGTTTGTGCCCTAACTTTTCTTTCAGTTATTTCTAGAACAGTTCCATTAATATCGTATAGTTTTTGATTTATTAATTTGATTGACTCTTCTTTAGAATTTAACTTTTCAAGAATTTGTTGTATGTCTTCTTCAATATTTTTTATATTCTGAACATAAGTACCCTTTTTTTCTGCAATTGTTCCCGGTTTAATTTCTTCTTGTGATAAAATTAATTCATTTTGTTTTAATCGTTCATTTAATTCTTCAAATTTTTGCTCTGAGCTTTGTTTTAGATCAATCCAATTCTTGATTTCATTTTCTATATTATTTAATCTTTCTTTTCTTTTTAAACTATCCTGTCTAAGAGTTTCGTATTTGCTTAGTCTGGAGGCATACTTTTCTTGTAATTCGGATATAATTTTTAATTGTTCAAGAAAATCTTTTTTTAATTTATTAGTTATATCTGAATTTAAATTAGCTTGAGGAGCAGCAGCATCTAGATCAAAGTTAATTTTTATTATTAGATCTTCGATTTGAACAAATTCATTATAAATTATTGATAATTCGTTTTTAATTTCTGAGCTATCTAAATTTGATGACTGCGAAAGTTTTTGCAATACCAATCCATTCTTCTTTATTGAATTGGTCAGTTGTTCAGCTTTATTTTTGATTAGAGTAAAATCAAAACCACCAATTTGAGAAAATATTTTATCTGACAAATCGCTTAATAATTCTTGTTCTTTGTTTAACTCTTTAAGAGATTGTTGGTACGCATTATGAGCCTTTTCTTCAATTTCAGAGGAATTTTGTTCAGTTTCAATGATATCAGATCTCTCATTTGAGAGCCTTTTTTCGTTTGAAGACGAGTCATTAATAATTTGTTTCTCTCGGTCAATGTCAGTATTAATTTGCTTAATTTCTTTTTTAATTTTTTCTATTTCATTTTTAGCCCTGCCTTCTTCTTCGCTTATTTGCTCAAACTCTAAATTTAGTCTTTGGAGTTTTGCGTTGAGTTGTGCATTTTCATCACGTAAAGGACGAATATTTTGGCTTTCTTCTTTTAGTGCATTTTCATTGAAGTTTTTATCTATATTAACCGCACTAATTTCGTCCTCGACATTGCCAAGCTCTTCCTGGGCATCTGAAATAGATTTTTCAATTTCTTCTGATTGAAAATATACTAATTTGGCTTCAAGATTTCTTATTTCATTTGAAATATTTTTATATTTTGAAGCTTCTTCAGCTTGTTTTAATAGACTTTTAAGCTGATTTTCAATTTGCTTCATTATGTCATCAGCTTTTTTTAAATTATTTTCTGCTGCTGTAAGTCTCAATTCAGCTTCATGTCTTCTTACATGCAGACCTCCAATTCCTGCAGCTTCTTCTAAAATTGCTCTTCTATCAGTTGGTTTGGCAGTGACGAGGGAACCCACTCTTCCTTGACTCACCATGGAAGGAGAGTGTGGTCCTGTAGACAAATCGGCAAAAAGAATTTGAATATCTTTTGCCCTCACTTCTCTTCCATTTAAAAAATATTTAGACCCCTTATCTTTTTCAATTTTTCTTCTTACTTCAATTTCAGACATATCTTTGAATTGAGGTAGACGATTATCATTTTCTAGTTTTAGAGCCACTTCGCATAAATTTTTTGATGGTCTAGAAGTTGTACCTGAAAATATTACATCCTCCATTCCTGACCCCCTCAAACTTTTTGCAGAAGTTTCTCCCATGCACCATCTCAACGATTCAACAATATTTGATTTTCCACAACCATTAGGTCCAACAATGCCTGTTAATCCATCCTCAAAATAAAAAGATGTTTTGTCGGCAAAAGATTTAAATCCAATAACTTCTAGTTGTTTAAATTTCATAAATTAATTGATTTTGCTTATATATTTGGAAATTTCTTCCAAATTATAACTACCTTCGTACTTCTTTTGATTTATTATAATGGTTGGGGTACCTGTGATGTTATATATTTTTTGAGCTTCAATTCTGCTTGTTAAAACCTCTTTTTCAACTTTTTCGTTGTTAATACAACTGTCAAAATCTTTATCATTCATATTGTGCTTGCTAGAAATTTTTTTTATTTTTTGATTTATTTCTTTTATATTATTTCCCACTGCCCATTCGCTTTGTTTGGTATAAATTTCATCAAGAAAAAGCATGGAGTTTTTATTTGAAATACACCTTGCAATTTTTGCAGCATTAAGGGCAGCAAGATCAAGAGGAAAATCCTTAAGATATATTTTTATCTTTTTTGTTTCTACAAATTTTTTTATTAAACCAGGCAATACATTTAAATGAAATTTTGCACAATGAGGACATGTTAGAGATGAAAAAATTTCAACGCTAATTTTGGCATCTTGAGAGCCCAAAACATGGTCCCCAGTTTCTATAGATTGGGCAGGAAAAGAAAATATAGCCAAAAAAATTATTATCTTTAAAATTATGTTTTTAATTTTCATTTTTAAAAAATTCTTTAAAAGCATTTTTAAGTTTTTCATTTTTAATCTGCCCTATTTTTTTTGACAAAGTTTCATTTAAGACAGGAGCTTTCTTTATAGTATCGCTTTTTAATTTGCTAACTTTAAAAGAGTTTATAACGATTTTATTAATAAAATTATAACCAAAATAAGAATTAAGTTTTTCAACAATGTAATCCCTCGAATAATCAACATCTATCAGATAATCTTTGGGAACACTTAAAAATAATATTTTCCCTTTATTGTTATCATTTTGCTTGATTTTTTCTGGTTTGCATTGATTTGCAATTTCCTCACCTACAATTGTTGACCATTTATCCTTTAATTCAAAAAAAGTATTTTTTTGTGATCTAGCTAATTTCTGTATATCTTTAGGCAATAGCGATTTAATAGGTTTTAATCCTTGATATACTTTATTTTGAGTAAATTTATTCATTAATTGATATGAGCCAAATATTATCAAAAAAAATTATTGCTTGGTATCAAAAACACCAAAGAGACCTGCCATGGAGAAATTATGAAAATT
>VTPF01000060.1 GCA_008638025.1 Pelagibacteraceae bacterium
AAGAAAAAAAATACATCAAAACATTATTTTAAGATCAAAGGTAATTTCATTTATCAGAGATAAAATGAAAAAACTGGGATTTCTTGAGTTTCAAACGCCTATATTAACTGCCTCAAGTCCAGAAGGCGCTAGAGATTTTTTGGTACCGAGCAGATTAAATCCTGGTAAATTTTACGCTTTACCTCAAGCTCCTCAGCAATTTAAACAATTAATTATGGTAGCCGGATTTGATAAGTATTTTCAAATAGCTCCTTGTTTCAGAGATGAAGATGCTAGGGCAGACAGAAGTCCGGGAGAATTTTATCAATTAGATATTGAAATGTCTTTTGTGGAACAGGAGGACATTTTTAAAATATTAGAAAATTTAATGTGTGATGTTTTTACTAGTTTTTCAAATAAAAAAATTCTTTCAACCTCTTTTCCTAGAATTACTTATGAAGATTCTTTATTAAAATATGGTTCAGACAAACCAGATTTAAGAAATCCATTAATAATTCACGAGGTAACAAAACTTTTTTTAAGTGATGAGGTGAAATTTGAAATATTTAAGAGATTGGTTAAATCCGGATCCATTGTAAGAGCGATTACAACAAAAAATACAATTGATAAATCAAGAAGTTTTTTTGATGGAATTGATAAATGGGCAAAAGAACAGGGAGCTTCTGGCCTTGCTTATTTAACTTTAGAAAAAAATGGTGATAAAATTTTAGCTAGAGGTCCTGTAGGAAAATTTTTTTCAGAAAATGCTATTTTGGAGTTAACGAAAATATGTAATGCTGGGATTGGTGATAGTATATTTTTTGCATGTGGATTAAAATCAGAAGTAGAAAAAATCACTTCACTAGCTAGAGACAAAATTGCAAGAGAATTAAATTTAATAGATGAAAATACTTTTGCTTTTTGTTGGGTCGTAGATTATCCAATGTTTGAGGTTGATTCTCTTTCAAAAAAAATTGAATTTAGTCACAATCCTTTTTCAATGCCACAAGGAAAGTTAGAGGATATTGATTTTAACAATCCACTTAATATCAAAGCTTACCAGTATGATATTGTTTGTAATGGTATAGAGCTATCTTCGGGTGCAATTAGAAATCACATACCTGAACTAATGTATAAATTGTTTCAAATTGCTGGATATTCTAAAGAGCATGTAGATAAGAAATTTAGCGGCATGATAAACGCTCTGTCTTATGGGGCTCCTCCTCACGGGGGTATAGCTCCAGGCATTGATAGAATCGTGATGTTACTGGCTAATGAAAAAAATATAAGAGAAGTAACAATGTTTCCTATGAATCAGGGCGCACAAGATTTAATGATGAACGCACCCAGTGAAGTTTCTGAAAATCAGTTAAAAGAATTAAATTTAAAATTAATTAAATAACTCTTTAAACCGCGTTTTTGCTTTTTATATTTAGTCGTACATTTGTAAGATCAATTAGCTTTTCTTTATATTGGTTTCTTACAAATCCTTTGCTAGTGATATTTTTTAAAACATCAAGAAATTGACTTTGTTCTAAATTTTCAGCAATATTTTCTTCTCCAAACTTCTTAATAGAAGGTGTGTGTGCAAGGTCTTCTCTATTAAGATATGAAATTGCAAGTTCTCTGAAAATATAATCTAATATTGATGTTGCGCTTAGTATTCTGTCATTTCCTGTTATTTTACCTGATGGCTCAAATTTTGTATCTATAAAGGCGTCCACAAATTCTTCCAATGGAACTCCATATTGTAGACCAAGAGAAATAGCTATTGCAAAGTTGTTCATCAAAGCTTTTACTAGTTCACCTTCTTTGTTTGTGTCTATAAATATTTCCCCAACTTTTCCATCATCATATTCTCCAATATGGAGATATACTTTGTGATCCCCAACAGTTGCTTTTTGAATATAACCTTTTCTTCGGTCAGGCATTTTTTTTCTACCATGGAAAGACTTTGCGTCTGAAATATAATTAGTTTTTACATCATTAGTATCAGTTATTTTTACTGATGATTGAATAAGATCTTGTAATGTTTCTTCTTTATCAGTTATTTTTTGATTTTTTGATAAAATTTCATTTTTAAGATCAGCGATAGCTTTAGTTTTTCTTTTATTGAATTTAATATCAATTAGATCAAATTTGCCATCTTTTCTATTTTCTAGGTCTTTTAGGCTTTGGTTTGTGACTTCTTCTAATTGGTGGGTAATTTTAAATAAACAGGTATAAAAACTTTCGGCTAAGTATTTGCTCATAGTAATTTTAAATTAAGAATCAAATTAAATAATGATTGTTTCTAATTTACATTTGATTATAAGTCTAATAAAAAAAAAACAACTCAAGCTTGAATATGTTTATAAATTTTTTGAAATCAATTTTTACTTGGTGGACATCACAGACAGTAGGAACTTTTTTATTTACTCTTTTTTCTGGAACTTGTGTCGGGCAAGATCAATTTGGGAATAAATATTATAAAAACAAAAATGATTCAAAAAGATGGGTGATATACAATGGAGAAGTGGAGTCATCACGAATTCCACCAGAATGGCATTTGTGGATTCACAAAACTTCACATTCTACCCCAGATAAAATTAGCTTTTCAAACCATATTTGGATTAAAGATCATCATGAAAATTATACTGGATCTAAAATGGCCTATAGTCCTTCGGCTAATTTAAAAAATAAGGAAAAAACTTATTCAAAATGGGATCCAGAGCAATAATTTTTATTTTTATTTTTATTTTTTTTTTCAATTCTTTTTCCTTGGCAGATTCGGATAATATTAAAATTTTTACTACAAATAAAAATAAAGCAGAATTAGTAATTTTAGACAAAGTTACTTCAAAAAAAAAACTACACACTGTTAAAATTGATCAAATTTATAATATTTATAAATTGAATATTTTAGTTAAGAGATGCGTTATGGATAATAGCAAGGGTTCTTTGGATGTTTTTGCTTATGTTCAAATACAAGATGAAGCAAAAAAAAATACAGACAAGGTATATCTTTATAATGGATGGATGATTGCTAACCATCCATCATTAAATTCTTTTGAACATTCTAATTATGATATTTGGATTAAAAATTGTTTTTAATTTAAAATATTAGATTTTGATAGCCAATTAGTATCGTATTTTGATTTTATAAAATCATCATGATTTAAAATTTTTTTATGTAGATCTATAGTGGTATCTACTCCAGTAATTACAAATTCATCCAAAGCTCTTTTTAATCTAGTAATCGCTGAACTTCTGTCTTTACCGTGGCATATTAATTTTGCAATTAAGCTATCATAATAAGGCTGAACCTTAGAACCTTGAAAAATACAGGCGTCAACTCTGGTGCCTGGTCCTGATGGCTGATGATATACAGATACAGTGCCAGCGCTTGGCTGAAAATTTTTCAGAAAATTTTCAGCTGTTATTCTACATTCAATAGCATGACCATTAAATTTAATATCTTCCTGTTTTAAATCCAAACTTCCGGTAGATGCAATTTCTATTTGTCTTTTAACAATATCAACGCCAGTTATGCTTTCCGTGACCGGATGTTCAACCTGCAGTCTAGTATTCATTTCTAAAAAATAAAATTCACCATTTTCAAATATAAATTCTAAAGTCCCAGCACCTTCATATCCAAGTTTAGAAATACTTTTTACACAAGTGCTAAGTAAATTTTCTCTTTGCTTGTCTGTAATAACTGGACTTGGTGATTCTTCTATTACTTTTTGATGTCTTCTTTGGATCGTACAATCTCGTTCACCAAGATGAATGGTATTATTTTTTCCGTCGGATAATATTTGAACTTCTATATGACGTGGATTTTTAAAGTACTTTTCAATAAACACCTCATCATTGCCAAAAAATTTTTTAGCTTCATTTTTGGCTATTTGTAAATTTTCTAAAAGATCGTCTTCTTTTTCAACTATTTTCATTCCTTTGCCACCACCACCTCCAGCTGCTTTTATTAATACCGGATAACCAATTTCATTTGCAATTTTTTTTGCATCTTCAATTTCTGAAACACCTTTTTCCGATCCTTGAATTATTGGTAAACCAAGGTTTTTTGCTATTTTTTTGGCTTCAATTTTGTCACCCATTTTTTTAATTAATTCTGCACTTGGTCCAATAAATTTAATTTTATGTTCTTCAAGAATTTTTACAAAATTATAATTTTCAGATAAAAAACCATACCCAGGATGTATTGCATCTGCACCTGATATTTCAAAAGCAGAAATTAAAGATGGAATATTTAAATAGCTATCTTGAGCTTTGTGAGGCCCTATACAAATACTCTCGTCAGCTAACTGCACGTGCATTGAGTCGTGATCAACAGTAGAATGTACAGCCACAGTTTTTATATCTAATTCTTTGCAAGCACGAATAATTCGTACTGCCACTTCACCACGATTGGCAATTAATATTTTTTTAATCATTTGTTATTTAATTTTGGCAAGAATTTGATCATATTCTATTGCTTCACCATCAGATACACAAAGTTCTATCAACTCTCCATCTGCTGTTGCTTGAATATGATTCATGGTTTTCATCGCTTCAATAATTAAAATAGTTGAACCTTTTTTTATTTTACTTCCTAGAGATACGAAAGGTTTTGCACCAGGTTCGGGAGATAGGTACGCTGTTCCAACCATTGGGCTTTTTATCACATTTATTGTTGGATCGTCATTTACATTTTTAACTTCGGACAATTCTTTGTTTGTAGATGTAAAAGTTTTAGTTTCTTTAGCCCCTTTTCCAATT
>VTPF01000061.1 GCA_008638025.1 Pelagibacteraceae bacterium
GACTCAATTTCTGAAAGCAAAAGGTTAACTGTCAGCAGCAACATGGGTTCCGATGAAGAAATAAAAAAAATAGAGAGAGATAATATTATAAGAAACCTTGCTCAAAAAACTAAATTTCAAATTCAATTAATTGCGAATCAAAATAAATGATATTTAAAAGTTTTGGATTAAACTTTAATGATATTTTAAAAAAAAATTTATTTCTTTTATACGGCGAAAATTTATCTTTAATTACAGAAATTAGCGAAAAGCTTATTGAAGAAGCTGCAAATAAACTAGGACTTTCTACAAAAAGGTACCAGGAAGAATACTTAATTCAAAACCAAGAAGTGCTAGAACAATTAATAAAATCTGACAATCTTTTTGGGGAACAGGAAATAATAATTATTGGAAAGACTACAGACAAAATACTGGGTATTTTAGATGAAGAAAATATTGAAAATTATCAAAAAAAAATAATTTTTTTGTCTGACACATTAACAAAAAAATCAAAATTAAGAATGCTCGCTGAGAAATCTAATAATTTTGCTTGTATCCCTTGCTATAATGATACTCCTGAACAAATACAAAATATTTTAGCTCAAAAACTTAAAGAAAATAAAGTAACAATTTCAAGAGAGCTATTAAACTCTATCTTTGAAATTAACTCTCTTAATAGACAGGACATAAACGAAGCTATAAAAAAAATTCAACTTTTGCAAAAAACATCTACCATTAATGAAGAAACTTTAAAAAGTATTATCTACTCTTCTAATGATAGTGATAATTTTGAAATTAGCAATTATTGTCTTCTAGGTGATAAAAAAAATATAAATAAAACTCTCAGTAACATATATTCTCAAGGAATTAGCTTTAATGAAATACTTGCTGCACTCAAATACAAAGTAAATAAACTAATTGATATACTAGAATCTAATCACAATAAATTAAATATTGGACAATTAGTGGAATCTTATAAGCCAGCAATTTTTTGGAATGAAAAAAAAATTATTAAAGAACAATTAAACAGATGGGAAATAAAAGAATTGTATCAACTTTTAGATATTATATCTGAAACAGAAATAAACTGTAAAAAAAATTATGAGATATCCCCTACTATTCTTAAACAGTTTATAATTAATACTTCTACGAAAGCTTGTTTAGAAAATAGATTTCTTTAATAATTATCTTTTATCGTTTTAATTAGATGATCTAACTGAGCTAAATTAGAATACTCAAAGCTAACACGTCCACCTTTATTTTTTTTGTGAGATATTGCTACCGCCATCCCAGTTTTATTCTGGATTTCTTCAACTAAAGATAGGATGTTAGGATCTTGAGAAGAACTTTTCTTATTAATTTTTTTAGAACCTATGGACTGAGTCTTTTTAGCCAAAAACTCTGCTTGCCGAACCGACAGATTATTATTCACGATATTCCTAGCTAATTCGACGTTACCATCGACGTCAATAAGTGCTCTTGCATGTCCTGGGGTAAGAAGACCATTTATTATCATATCTTGTATGGCTTGAGGTAATTTTTTTAACCTAAGAGTGTTTGCAATATGTGCCCTGCTCTTTCCAATCATTTCAGAAAGCTTATCTTGGGTATAATTAAATTTATTCATTAACAATTCAAATCCATTAGCTTCTTCCAATGCATTTAAGTCTTCTCTCTGGACATTTTCTAACACTGCAAATTCAGCTGCCAATGTGTCATCAACATCTAATTTGACCACTGGAACTTCGTGAAGTTGAGCAAGCTGTGCAGCTCTCCATCTTCTTTCTCCTGCAATTATTTCGTAGGTATTCTCATCTGACTTTCTAACAACTATCGGCTGAATGATTCCTCTTGTCTTTATGGACTGAGAAAGTTCTTCTAGTTGTTTTTTATCAAAATTTTTTCTTGGTTGAAATCTATTTGGTTTTAAAAAATGAATTGACACTTTCTCTGTATTAAAATTTTGTTTTATTTCTTTTTCTTTCGTTTCAGACTCGCCTAAAAGCGCTGCCAACCCCTTACCTAATCCTTTGTTTTTAAAATTATTTAATACCATTATGCTGCAAAGTTAAATTTTTTTTGTTTTTCCAAAACTTCTTCTGCTAATTTTTCATAAGCAATAGATCCTGCGCAATATTTATCATAAACAAGCACAGGAAGGCCATGCGATGGAGCCTCAGAAATTCTAATATTTCTTGGAATTACTGTTTTATAAACCTGTTCACCAAAAAACTCTCTTGCCTCCGTCTCAACCTGTGAACATAATTTATTTCTTTTATCAAACATTGTTAAAATTATTCCTTCCACTTCTAACAATTTATTTAGTCCTAGCTTAATTCTATTAATTGTTTTTAATAATTGAGTTAATCCTTCAAGAGCAAAAAATTCTGTTTGCAACGGCACTATAACAGAATTTGAAGCAACTAAGGCCATCACAGTTAACAAACTTAATGATGGAGGACAATCAATAAGTATTTGATTATATTGACTTTTTTCTCTTAATTCAGTCATAATTTCTTTCAAAATAAAGGCTCTATTTTTATCTTCAGCAACCTCAGTTTCAAATCCAGAAAGTTCTACATTTGCACAAATAATGTCTAGGTTTTTGATTTTAGTATGCTTCACATAATGTTGCGAATTGTTTCTTTCTCCTAAAAGTTTGTAGATAGAATTTTCTCTTTCGTTGTTTTCAATTCCAACTCCAGTAGAAGCATTTCCCTGTGGGTCTAAATCTATGATTAGGGTTTTTTGTCCAAGTTGCGCAAAAGCACAACCAAGGTTGATGGTTGTAGTGGTCTTACCAACCCCTCCTTTTTGATTTATGACTGAAATGATATGGTTCATAATTTAAATTCTTTTAACACTATTTATTACAAAAACTTTCGAAGCTGGGTTTGTTATACTATCATAGGTATCACAATTTATTTCCCAATGTTTCTCAGCTTGATTCATCTCTTTTTTGTAACTTTCTCCCTTGAGCAGTAGAATTTTATTAAAACTTATCTTTCCTTGCTCTATAATTTCTAAAAAAGTACCAATCGGCTTAAATGCTCTGCTGACCAAAGTGGTAAAGCTTTTTCTTTTAATTTTTCTAACATCATCATTATGTATTACCACATCTATTTTCAAATAATCACAAAGTTCCTGTAGATAAGTACATTTTTTTATACTTTTTTCTGACAATTCTATCTTGAAATCAAGATTGAGATCTTTTTTTATCAATTCCATAACAATTCCTGGAAATCCAGCTCCAGATCCAATATCTAATATATTCTTATCATTTTTATCAATAAATTTCATTAATTGAGCAGAGTCCTCAAAATGCCTGTTCATCACAATTTCTTCTGATGATTTTGATATCAAATTTATTTTTCTGTTATATTCTAGAAGAAATTCCCTATATTTTAATAGATTTTTATATGTTTCACGTGAAACAATGCTTTCTAGGTATTTATTTCGAATCATTTAAGCTGAATGCTTAAATTTATATCTTTTTGTATATGCTAATAAAAGGTTAATTGCAGCTGGTGTCATACCTTCCATTCTCATGGCCTGTCCGAAAGTTTCTGGTTTAATTAACGTTAGTTTCTTTTTAACCTCAGCTGTTAATCCACTAATTTTATCATAATCTATATTTTCTGGTATTTTTAAACACTCATCTTTCTTAAATTTTCTTATATCCGCATCCTGTTTTGGGTAATATCCACTATAATGATTATCTATTTTAATAAGATTAATTATTTCATCATTTGCAGATGGTAAATCAGAAAATATTGACCTTAATTTTGAGTAACTAACATCTTTATATCCCATCAACTCTATTCCATTTCTTTTTACACCATCCATGGATATTGAAATATCATGTTTTTTCGCTTGATTAGGTGTCAAGCTTACCAAAGACAAGGAGTTTTTAACTTTATTGATGTTTTTTACCTTATTTTCAAAACTTTTAACTCTATCCTGACTTAGACAACCAAGATCTTTAGCAATTGGAGTAAGTCTTACATCTGCATTATCGGCTCTTAAAGTAAGTCTATATTCTGCTCTCGACGTAAACATTCTGTATGGTTCTGCAACCCCCTTTGTAATCAAATCATCAATCATCACTCCTATGTAAGCCTGGGACCGGTCAAGTACGAATGGTTCCCTTCCTTGGCAAGATAAAGCGGCATTAATGCCGGCAACAAGACCTTGGGCAGCAGCTTCCTCATAGCCAGTAGTTCCGTTAATCTGACCGGCAAGGTAAAAAGAGGTAATTTTTTTTAGCTCTAAAGTAGATTTGAGCTCTCTTGGATCAACATAATCATATTCTATAGCATATCCAGCTCTAATCATCTTAACATTAGATAAACCATTGATTTTAAACAATATTTCTAACTGCACATCTTCAGGAAGGGACGTTGAAATCCCATTTGGATAAATAGTAAAATCATCTAAGCCTTCTGGCTCTAAAAAGATTTGATGTCGTTGCTTATCAGCAAATTTTACAATCTTATCTTCGATAGAAGGGCAGTATCTTGGTCCAACTCCTTTTATGTTTCCAGAGTACATCGCAGACTTTTTTATGTTGCGAGATATAATTTTGTGAACTTCATCATTTGTGTATGTGATGCTACACGAAACTTGCTTTGCATTTATTTTTTTTGTCTCTGTCGAAAAGAAAAAAGGATTTTCATCAGCAACTTGTTTTTCCAAACCTTCAAAATTTATTGTTCGAGAATCTAATCTTGGAGGCGTTCCAGTTTTTA
>VTPF01000062.1 GCA_008638025.1 Pelagibacteraceae bacterium
TTGTTACTTCATCTTGAACGTTTTGAGGAACTTTTTCATAATGATCAAATGTCATTGTATATTGAGCTCTACCTTGGGACATTGATCTTAAAGTATTAACGTAACCAAACATATTTGCTAACGGAACCATTGCATTAATGACTGTTGCATTACCTCTTTTATCAGTTGAACCAATTTGACCTCTTCTACTATTTAAATCTCCAATCACATCACCCATATGATCATCAGGT
The DNA here is from genome assembly GCA_008638025.1 of Pelagibacteraceae bacterium. GTDB lineage: Bacteria > Pseudomonadota > Alphaproteobacteria > Pelagibacterales > Pelagibacteraceae > IMCC9063. Next base: position 231 of record VTPF01000062.1, read on the forward strand.
GTTACAACCTCAACTTTCATAATAGGTTCTAAAAGTTTTAAATTTGCTTTAGTGCAAGCCTCTTTAAATGCCATTCTGCCAGCAATTTCAAAAGCCAGAGCGCTTGAGTCAACATCATGGTGTAAGCCATCAATTAGTGTTACTTTATAATCTAACATTGGAAAACCAGCTAAAATACCTGACTCAGCAACACCTTCAATTCCTTTTTCAACACCAGGAATAAATTCTTTTGGAATAGCACCACCTTTAATCACATTTTCAACTTGTCTGCCTTTTCCAGGAGGTAGTGGCTCAACACTAAGCTTAACTCGAGCAAACTGACCTGCGCCACCACTTTGTTTTTTATGAGTATAGTCAACCGTAGCTGATCCTTGAATAGTTTCTCTGTAAGCAACTTGAGGTGCTCCAATATTCGCCTCTACTTTAAATTCTCTTTTCATTCGATCAACAATAATATCAAGATGTAGCTCTCCCATTCCTTTAATAATTGTTTGTCCAGATTCATTATCTGAAGAAACTCTAAATGACGGATCTTCTTTTGCTAATCTAGCTAAAGCTTCACCCATTTTTTCTTGGTCACCTTTAGTTTTAGGCTCAACAGCAATTTCAATAACTGGCTCAGGAAACTCCATTGGTTCTAAGATAACCGGTTTAGCTGAATCACACAAAGTATGTCCCGTAATTGTATGTTTCAAACCAGCTAAGGCAACAATGTCTCCTGTTGAGGCAGATTTTATATCTTCTCTATTGTTTGCATGCATTAAAAGCATTCTTCCAATTCTTTCTTCTTTTTCTTTAGTACTATTTAAAACTCCAGTTCCTGCGTTTAAAGTACCAGAATAAATTCTAATAAAAGTCAAAGACCCTACAAATGGATCGTTGGCTACTTTAAAAGCTAAAGCGGAGAAAGGCTCATCGTTAGAAAATTTTCTTATAATTTTTTCTTCAGATCCTGGCTTAGTTCCAGTTATCTGAGCAATATCAATTGGGCTTGGTAAAAAATCTACAACTGCATCTAATAATGGCTGTACCCCTTTGTTTTTAAAAGCTGAACCGCAAATAACAGGGACAAAAGTAAAATTTAATGTTCCTTTTCTAATACATTTTTTTAAATCATCATTAGAAATTTCCTTGCCTTCTAAATAAGCCTCCATAAGCTTCTCGTCTTGCTCAACGGCAGTTTCAACCAATTCTTTTCTATATTTTTCAGCTTGTTCCTTTAAATCAGCAGGGATTTCAATTTCATCAAATTTAGCACCTAAACTTTCGTCATTCCAAATAACACCTTTCATTTTAACAAGGTCTATTACACCTTTAAGGTCAGACTCTAAACCAATGGGAAGTTGCAACAACAAAGGATTTGCACCAAGTCTACTTTTTAACATTCCAACACACATAAAAAAATCTGCGCCAGTTCTGTCTAATTTATTGATAAAACACATTCTTGGAACTTTGTATTTATCGGCTTGTCTCCATACAGTTTCTGATTGCGGCTCAACACCGGCCACACCATCAAATACTGCAACTGCGCCATCTAAAACTTTTAACGAACGTTCAACTTCAATTGTAAAATCAACATGGCCCGGGGTATCTATAATATTAATTCTATGGTCTTTCCAAAAACAAGTTGTGGCAGCTGAAGTAATTGTTATTCCTCTTTCCTGTTCTTGCTCCATCCAATCCATAGTTGCTGCACCATCATGAACTTCACCAATTTTATGTGCTTTTCCAGTATAATAAAGAATACGCTCAGTTGTAGTTGTTTTCCCAGCATCGATATGAGCCATGATGCCAATGTTTCTATATTTATCTTTTGAAATTATCTGTTCCATAAATTTACCATCTAAAATGAGCAAAAGCTTTATTTGCCTCAGCCATTTTGTGCGTGTCTTCTTTTTTCTTGATTGCGTTTCCTTTGTTAGTGGAAGCATCTAAAAATTCTTTTGAAAGTCTCTCTTGCATAGTTTTATCACCTCTTTTTTTTGAGGACTCTATTAACCACCTAATTGCCAAGGCTTGACCCCTGTCCAAACGAACTTCAACCGGAACCTGATAAGTTGCTCCTCCGACTCTTCGAGATTTTACTTCCAAATTCGGTCTAACATTTTTAATGGCTTCGTTGAAAACTTCTAGAGGATCTTGTTTTGACTTTTCTTTTATTATGTCAAAAGTTTTATAAACTATTTTTTCTGCAACAGTTTTTTTTCCATCTATCATAAGTGAGTTAATAAATTTTGTTATAACTTTTGTTCCATATACTGGATCCGCCTCAACTTGTCTTTTAACTTGAGCTCTTCTTCTTGACATGATTATTTAGGACGTTTAGTTCCGTACTTGGAACGTTGTTGTTTTCTATTAGCGACACCTTGAGTATCTAATAATCCTCTTACCGTATGATATCGAACACCAGGTAAATCTTTAACTCGACCACCTCTTATCATAACAACAGAGTGTTCTTGAAGATTGTGACCTTCACCAGGTATATAACTTGTAACTTCATAACCATTAGAAAGTCTTACCCGTGCAACTTTTCTTAATGCAGAATTCGGTTTTTTTGGAGTGGTTGTGTACACTCGTGTGCAAACTCCTCTTTTTAAAGGACAAGCTTCTAGCGCAGGAACTTTATTTCTTGCGATAACTTTTTTTCTTTTTCGTTTTAACAACTGATTGATAGTTGGCATATATTTTAAAATATTTTTTTAAGGAAAGCTTACGAAGAACTTGTAATACGGTAGTTGTTTAAAGCTAATAAAGGCCTTACGTGCTACCTTAAAAATTTCGCTATTAATACTGATTTATTTTACAAGGTCAACAACAAGATTGATGCAAAAAAACTTTATTTTTTGAAGTTTTAAGCTGTCTTTTCTACAGTCTCAACTCGGCTCTTTTTTAACTTTTCTTGCAGCTCTAAATCTTTACTCTTTGCTACATTATTCAGTCTTATTCTGCTCATACCACTACCGGCTGGTATTAATCTTCCAACAATAACATTTTCCTTTAAACCATACAGATCATCTGATTTACCCTTGATTGCCGCATCGGTAAGAACTCTAGTCGTTTCCTGGAACGAAGCTGCTGAAATAAATGATTTTGTTTGAAGAGATGCCTTGGTAATACCTAAAAGAACTGGCTCAACAATTACTTGTTTTTTTCCATCTTTTTTAAGTTCTTTATTTAGGTTTATTACATCAATTTTGTCAATAACTTCGCCTAAAAGATAGTTACTATCGCCTGGCTCTTTAATTTCAACTTTTCTTAACATCTGTCTAAGGATTACCTCAATGTGCTTATCATTGATTACCACACCTTGAAGTCTATAAACTTCTTGAACTTCGTTTACAAAATACTCAGTTAAATATTCTATACCAAGAATTTTTAAAATATCGTGAGTTGCAGGACTTCCATCTAACAAATACTCTCCTTTTGAAATTTTTTCACCCGGATTAAAGTTAATTTGTTTTCCTTTTGGAATTAAATAATTAGATTCAATTCCAGAATCGTTTTGAATGGTAATTTTTTGTTTACCACGAATTTCTTTTCCAAAAATAATTTTTCCATCATTTTCAGCTATGATTGCACCATCTTTTGGTTTTCTAGCTTCAAATAATTCAGCCACTCTTGGCAATCCTCCAGTTATATCTTTGGTTTTAGATGTTGCTTTTGGCAATCTAGCTAGAACATCTCCAGCATTTACTTTAGATCCATCTGCTACTGATAAAATGGTTTCTGGTGATAAATAATATCTAGCTTCATTTCCATCAGCTTTTTTAACCACTTCATCTTTAGAATCGCGTAAAGTAATTCTTGGTTTTAAATCTAAATTTTTAGATTGAGATCTCCAATCCAAAACAATTTTAGATGAAATTCCAGTAGTTTCATCAGTCTTGTCTGAAATAGAAGCTCCATCAACTAAATCTACATAATTAACGATACCGGCAGTTTCTGCTATTACTGGTAATGTGTAAGGATCCCATTCGCAAATTTTTTGATTTTTTTTGACTGGCTGATCAGGTCTCACGAATAATTTTGTTCCATAAGGAACTTTGTAAGAAGCTTTAACATAACCATCTTTTTCAATTGTGATTTCTATATTTCTACCCATTACAATTAAGTTTTTAGATGAATCTTCCACTAAATTTTTACTTACTAATTTTAAAATTCCATCTGATGGTGCAATGACCGATGAATCTTCTTTAAACGAAGCTGTTCCACCTACGTGAAAAGTTCTCATAGTTAATTGAGTACCAGGCTCTCCAATTGATTGAGCAGCTATCATACCTACACACTCTCCAACTGATACCGGTTTTCCTCTTGCCAAATCTCTTCCATAACACTTCTGGCAAACCCCTTTTTGACTTGCACAAGTTATAACTGAATAGACTTTACATGTTTTAACTCCTGCAGCTTCAATTAAATCACATTTTTCTTC
>VTPF01000063.1 GCA_008638025.1 Pelagibacteraceae bacterium
AATCAAATTAAATAAATGAATATAAAAATCAATTTAAATTTTTTTTTTGATATATTATTTAAAGAAAATAAAGAATTTTATAATAATTATCAAAAAAATTTAGAAAAATGTATTGACGCTAATTCAAAATTAGTTTCGGAAATAAATAATAAAACCAATCCTATTATCAGCTCTTTAGAGATCGATTATCAAAAAGAATTAAGACAAAAAAATGAGCAAGTTCCGATTTCAAAAAAAAAATTAATTATTGGAATGGGGGGATCTTCAGCTGGCACTAAGGCAATAAATGCTTATTTAGAGGGCAACCTTTTTTTTTTTGATAACTATGACCCAAGATACTTAAATAGTTTTTTTTTATCTCACGATTTAAATAAGTTTCATATTTATATTATTTCAAAATCTGGAAATACCTTTGAAACTTTGGCAATGACTAATCTTACATATCAGCATTTACTAACAATATCCCAAGAAGAAAAAATTAAAGAAAAAATTACCTTCATTGTAGAAGATGGTAATAACCAATTAATAAATTTTGCCAAAGAAAAAGGAATTAAAATTATTAATCATAATAATAAAATTGGAGGAAGATATTCTGTTTTTTCCGAAACAACACAGCTATTATTTGATTTTGATCCAAATATTATAGCAGATAGTGCAACAGCAGTAATTTCAAAATCATATAATTTTAACGAAAAAGATCATTCAAGTCCGATAGTCAATGCTGCAATTATTTTAACTTTGCAGAAATTTTATAACTTTAGATTTAGTGTAAATGTTCTTTATAATTATTTATTAAAAAACTATTCTTATTGGTTTCACCAGTTATTTGCTGAAAGTCTTGGAAAAAATAATTTTGCCATGACACCCATGACATCAATATGTCCCAAGGATCATCATAGTATGATGCAATTATTTCTTGAGGGTCCAAAAGATAAGCTTTTCAATATATATCCACCTGAGGAACATAATTATTTTAGTAAATTTTCGAAATTAGGTTTTGATAATATTGAAAACAAAACACCATTTGATTTACTGCATTCACAATATGAAGCTTTAGTTAAAACATTTAGGAATTTAAAAATACCACATAGAATAATTTCTTATTCTCAAGATCCTGGCAAAAAAGTAGAGAATTTATTTGAATTATTTTCTTTTAATATTATTGAAACAATAATTTTAGGATATGCTCAAGATATCAATCCTTATGATCAGCCTGCTGTAGAGCAAATAAAGTTAAATACTTTTAACTCTTAACTTTCCCAAAGATTACTGCGGATCTTCCGTAATTTTTTTTAATCAGCACATCGAAAAAATTATCAAAATTAAAGTTATTATTGCTCTCATAGTGAATTAAAATTAAGGATTGGTTAATTTGGGTATTGTGTTTTTTTAAGATAGTAAACAATTCATTTAAATATTTATATTTAAATGGTGGATCAAAAAATATTAAATCTAACTTTTCTTGAAAAATATTATTGACACTAAATTTCAAAATATCTGCCAAATGTATACTGCTTTGATTTTCAATTAAAAGACTTTGAATATTTTTATTTAAAATATTTATTATTTTTTTTTCTTTTTCTAAGAAAATTACTTTTGAAGAGCCTCTTGATATGCATTCAATTCCAAAAGAACCACTGCCAGAAAATACATCTAGTATTTTACTATTTTTAAATTCAAAGTTAAGAATTTTTGAATGTGTTAATAAATTAAATATACTTTCTTTTATATAATCTCTAAGTGGTCTAGTAATTTTAGGATCTGGTAATAGTAATTTTTTTTTTTTAAATTTTCCTGATATAACTCTCATATTCTTCTATTTCTTTTTTTTCAGCTAATTGAATATCTCCTGGCTTGAGATCGCCTAATTTAAAAGGACCAAATTCAACTCTAACAAGTTTGTTCACTTGTAAATTAATACTTCTCATTAATTCTCGAATTTCTCTATTTTTTCCCTCATGTAGACATAATTCAATCCAAAAATTTTTTTTATTTTTATCAAAAATTTTATATGTAAAAGGTTTATATTTCATGCCATTAATTATTTTTCCCTTGCTTAGCCCTTCTATTTTTTTTTCATCACAATAACCATAAACTCTTACTCTGTATTTTCTTGAAAATTCATTTTGAGGAAGTTCTAATTTTCTAGTAATATCTCCAGAATTTGTAATAATTAGCAAACCCTCTGAATTTACATCTAGTCTGCCAGCAAATATAAAGTTTTTGAATTTTTTAGGTAAGATGTCGTAAACAATTTTACGATCATCCTGTTTATTTTTGGAGCATATGCAATCTACTGGTTTATAATATTTATATATTTGAGTAAATTTTTTAAAAATTATTAATTTTCCATCTAATTTAATAGAATCTCTTTGATTTACAAAGTGAACAGGGCTATTAATTTTCTGTCCATTGAGACTAATTCTTCCTTCCAGTATCATTTTTTCAACTTCTCTTCTTGACCCAACGTTGTATGAAGCTAAAAACTTTGCAATTCTTATTTTATCTATTATTTTTTTTTGCATATGAATTTTTTTAAATTTTACATTGATACTCTATTAAAATTATGTCACCAAGCAATAAAGAGAAATGAAATTCCTATAAGTGCAATTATAGTAGATAAAAAAACTAAAAAAATAATTTCTAAATCTCACAATCTCACTATTGCAAACAAAGATCCACTAGCACATGCTGAAATAATTGCTATTCAAAAAGCATTAAAAAAACAAAAAATTAAAAGATTAGATAATATGGATATCTACTGTTCTCTAGAACCTTGTACCATGTGTTCTGCAGCAATAGCTCTTGCAAGAATTAAAAATATATATTTTTGCATTGAAGATAAAAGTAGGGGAGGGTTGATTAACGGAAGCAAATTGGCTTTTTCAAATTTTTTTAAGTATAAATTTTCATATTATTATGGTTTTGAAGAGAAAAAATTTTCAAAAATATTAGTTAGTTTTTTTAAAAAAAAACGTAAATAAATTAATTAATTACTCTCCAGCCTATATCTTTTCTATAATATAAATCATCCCATTCTAAAATTTTTAACATTTCATGAGCCTCAGCCCTGGCTTTTGCCAGATCTGGTCCAATGCAAGTTGCATTTAAAACTCTTCCACCTGCTGATAATACTTTTCCGTTTTTATTAATTGTTCCTGCGTGAAAGATTTGTCTAGTATTATTTGTTTGAATTTTTTGTAAATTTTTAATTTCACTATTAGTGTTATATGTACCTGGGTATCCCTTGGCTGCTGCCACAATCGTTATGCCAGGTTCTTTTTTCCAACTAATTTTTTGAGACATGAGTTTTTTTTCTTTTATAGAAAGTATTAAATTTAATAAATCCACATCTAGTCTCATCATTAATACTTGGCATTCAGGATCACCAAATCTTATATTGTATTCAATCAGCTTGGGCTGATTGTTTTTTATCATCAAACCCGCATATAAAATTCCCACAAATTTACATCCTTTTTTATTAAGACCTTTTAAAGTTGGTTCTATAATTTGTTTATTTATTTTATTTTGTAGTTCTTTGTTTATTAAAAGTGATGGTGAATATGCTCCCATACCACCTGTATTTGGTCCTGTATCACCTTCCCCAATTCTTTTATGATCTTGTGCAGTACCAATTGGTAAGTAGTTTTCTCCATCTGTGATTATAAAATAACTTGCTTCCTCACCTTCTAAAAATTCTTCTATTACGACTTTCTTGGATGTTTTAAATTTTCCATCTAGAATTTCTTTGGCACATTGTATGGACTCGCTTTTAGACAATGAAATAGTTACCCCTTTTCCTGCAGCCAAACCATCTGATTTAATTACAAGTGGATGTTGAGATTGATTTATATATTTTTTTGCACTCTCTAAATTATCGAATTCTTCATATTGTGCAGTAGGAATACCGAAATCTTTGCATACTTTTTTCATGAAAGCTTTAGAGCCTTCTAGTTGCGAAGCTTTTTTACTTGGACCAAATGTAAATATATTCTTACTGTTTAAATAATCTGCAATACCAGCTACTAATGGGACTTCGGGACCCACAATAACGATTGATATGTCGTTTGCTATCAATGCGGAGTATAGTAATTCGAAGTTCATATAATCCACATCTAAATTAGTGCTAATTTGTGAGGTTCCAGCATTACCAGGAATGCAAAATAATTTTGTTATTTTTTTGGACATGCTTAATTTAAAACAAAGAGCATGCTCTCTACCACCACTTCCAATTACAGCCACGTTCATGTTAATATATTTACTATATTAAAATGCAAAATATTCCAGAGTTTTCAGTTTCAGAGATCACAAATCTTACTAAAAAAATTTTAGAAGAAAATTTTACATTAATTCGAGTAAGAGGTGAAATATCAAAAGTCAAAGAATTTAATAAACATTTGTATTTTTCTATTAAAGATCAAAACTATGTTTTGAATTCAGTATGTTGGTCAAGAAATGTAGATTTTTTAAACATTAAACCAGAAGAAGGAATGGAAGTTTGCGCACAAGGAAAGCTTACAACTTATGCGAAAGGAAGTATTTCTAATTATCAGCTTCAAGTTGAACAAATAGATATTCAGGGAGA
>VTPF01000004.1 GCA_008638025.1 Pelagibacteraceae bacterium
CTTAAAAAATTTTTATATCACCTCTTAAAAAAAAAAAAATAAATTAATTATCTAAAAAACTTTTCAGTTGTCTTGATCTACTTGGATGCTTAAGTTTTCTTAAGGCTTTTGCCTCAATTTGTCTTATTCTTTCTCTAGTAACAGAAAATTGCTGCCCAACTTCTTCTAGCGTATGATCTGTATTCATACCTATACCAAATCTCATTCTTAAAACTCTTTCTTCCCTAGGAGTTAAAGTTGCCAGAACTTTTGTTGTAGAATTCTTCAATCCAGTTTGTATTGCAGCATCAACTGGAATTAGTGCGTTAGTATCTTCAATAAAATCTCCCAAACTACTATCCTCTTCATCACCAACAGGTGTTTCTAAAGAAATAGGTTCTTTAGCAATTTTTAGGACTTTTCTTACCTTTTCTAAAGGCATTGCTAGTTTCTTAGATAACTCTTCTGGTGTTGGTTCTCTTCCATATTCGCTCATCATTTGTCTAGAAGTTCTTACTATTTTATTAATCGTTTCAATCATATGAACAGGAATTCTAATGGTTCTCGCCTGATCTGCAATTGATCTGGTAATAGCCTGTCTAATCCACCAGGTTGCATACGTTGAAAATTTATATCCTCTTCTATACTCAAATTTATCCACTGCTTTCATTAAACCGATATTACCTTCTTGAATTAAATCTAAAAATTGAAGGCCTCGGTTTGTGTACTTTTTTGCTATTGAAATAACTAATCTTAAATTTGCTTCAATCATTTCTTTTTTAGCAATTCTAGATTCTCTTTCTCCTTTTTTAATTTTATTTACTAAAATTTTAAAATCAGAAATTGAAATTCCTATTTCTTTACTTAGTTTAATCAGTTTCTCTCTAGACTCTTTAAATAATTTCTGCTCATTCTTAAAAAATTTAGACCAATTCTTGTCACCACTCAAAAAACTTTCAAAATTTGGATTCAGTTCATTGCCTACGTAGTATTTAATAAAATCATCTCTTGAAATAGAATATTTCAAGGCAGCCCTCATCAGGTCTCCATCTAAATTAATTGCTTTCTTATTTTCATTATAATTTAAACTTACCAAATCTTCTTGGGTTGCTTGATTAAATTGCAAGCCAAGCATCTCTTCCATTATTTCTTTTTTTATTTTTTCGTAATTTTTTTTCTTACTTTCGCTAAATTTTTGACCACTTAAAATACAATCAAGGCTTTCGTTTTGATAAGAAATTAATTTTTTATAATTTTTAGAAATATTTTCAAAGGTTTTTAATATTTTTGGCTTAAGTTCAATTTCTAATGATGCTAATGAAATATTGTATTCATCTTCATCATCCTCCTCGACTACCTCTGTTGTCTCTGTTGTCTCGTCTTTATTTTTTTCTTTTTTTTCTGATTGCGCCTCTTTTTTAGCTTTTTCTTTTATAGACTTGCTTAATTTATCGTCATCTAAAAAATTAGTATCAAGATCGATTATATCTCTTACTAACATTTCATTATTTATAAGCTTATTTTCCCATTCAAAAATTTTTTTTGCTGTTACCGGACTTTCAGATAGCGAACTAACCATAACATATTTTCCAGACTCTATTCTTTTCGCAATTGCAATCTCACCTTCTCTGGATAATAATTCAACCCCACCCATTTCTCGCAAATACATACGAATTGGGTCATCACTTCTTTCTTGGTTTCTTGGTTGTTTTGAGGTTTCAACTTCTGTTTTTTTTACTTTAAAATCAGATTTCTTTTTTACAAAGCAAACAGCCTGATCAAAGATATGTAAAACTGATTTTTCTAAACTTTCTATATTCGCGTTTCTTTTGCCAAGAGATTTTTGCAACTCTTCATAGGTAATAAAGCCTCGACTAAGGCCTTTTTCCATTAAACGCTCAAATGATTTGGATATTAATTTTTCCACTTTTAACCTGCACGAACTTATATTTTTTTTTTAAAATTTGAACAGATAAATTTACAAATTATTGCTATTTTTCAACGAAATTAACTCTGTAAAAGCCTGTTCATTCATATTTGAGGATAAAGATTTTTCCAACTCCTCTATTTTCTTAATTTTTTGAATTTTATTTAACTGTTTCTCATAATCATCAATAACTCCCTCAAATGTCTCCAGATCTAAGAAATCTATTAATTTGTTACTTTTTATAAATTTTATAAAAATTTCAATTTTATTTATTTTTTCAGATACTAAATTCTTAAATATCTGATCGCTTGTTAAACTTGGGTTTTCAATTAAATTATCAATAACTTTTGACTTTATTTTCTTTGTTAAATCTAAACTTAAAAAAATATTAGAAATTTTTTCTATAGTTTTTGCAGTAAATTGTGGAAACTTAATTAGTAACTGACAAAAAGAAAATTCTTTTATTTCTATTTCGGACATATCTAACCTGGCCATATCAAAACTATTACTAATTTGAAATTTATTAAGCTTTCCTTTGCCACTTTTTTTTATTAACTTTTCAAAAATTTTATTTTTAAAAAAATTTCTATAATATTTTTTAATAATAGTATCTTCAACTGTATCAGCAATATCCATTAAGTTTTTTTCTAGGTTCGCAAGAGATAAGGGACTGAAATCTTTTAATTGTTTGGCGTGATATTCAAAAACAAATTCTACAATATCTTTTTTTTGATCTACAGTCTTCAGAAAGGCTTCTTTTCCATAGCTATTCACATAATCATCTGGATCTAAACCTTGAGGCATAATTACAAAAGACACTGTATAATTTGGTTTTAAAATTTTAATTAATTTTTCTGCTGCACGATATGCTGCTGCCAATCCACTGCTATCACCATCAAAGCAAATGACTATATTGTTAAAATTTCTCCAAGCTAAATTAATCTGATTATCAGTAATTGCCGTTCCTAACGAAGCACAAACATTGTTAATACCATTATTGTACAAACTGACGACATCCATATACCCTTCAACAACTAAAATATAATCTGTGTTTTTATTTTCATTTTTTGCATTATGAAAATTATACAAATTGTTTCCCTTTTTAAAAAATAAGGTTTCAGGAGAATTAATATATTTAGCAGGAACGGAGGACAAAACCGTTCTTCCTCCGCAGCCAATAAATTCTCCAAATAAATTTTTTATAGGAAATATTATTCTATTTTTAAATCTTGGAACTAAAGTTTTTTTTTGCTCATTTAGATAAAATAAGCCAGTATCTATTATCTCTTTCTCAGTGTATCCAAGCTTTAAAAAATGATCGCTAGCTTTATTATTATCATCGCAAAATCCTATTTGGAAATGTTCAATAGTACTTTTTTTTAATGATCTATTAATTAAATAATTTAAATGATGTTTATTTTCTTCAATAAAAAGATTTTTATAACAATAATTAAAAAATAATTGAAAAATTTTTTCTGACCTTTTAATTTTTTTTTCTTGTTCGATACTTGTTTTGGTAAATTTATACTCTTGCATTCCAGCTTTAGATGCAAGTTTTCTCACGGCATCACCAAAAGTAAGTTTTTCAACTTTCATTAAAAAATCAAATATTCCCCCATGTTCACCACTGCTAAAACAATGATAAAATCCTTTTTCATCATTTACTGTAAAGGATGGAGTCTTCTCACTAGTAAATGGTGACAATCCTACAAATTCCTTACCTCGCTTAGAAAGCTTAACTACCGTCCCAACAACATCAGAAACTTTTAATCTTTGATTAATTTCATCAAGATAAGATTTGGGATACTTCATCATCCCTGTAGTTGCTCCTTTAAAATTTTTCCAGCTTTTGCGAAGTCCATTACTCCCAAATACTTATCTTTTAAAATTTTCATTACTTTTCCCATATCTTTAATATTTTGAGCTCCAGACTCTGCGATAGCATTTTTGCATGAGTTATTAATTTCATCATCACTCATTTGTTTGGGTAAAAATTCTTCTATAACGCTAATTTCAAAATTTTCTTTTTCAACAAGATCAGTCCTTCCACCCTTATTGTACATATCAACAGACTCTTTTCTTTGCTTCATCATTTTGTTCAAAATATTAATTATATCAATATCTGAAATTTCTTTTTGATCAGAAGTCCTGAGCTCAATTTCTTTATCTTTTTTTTGAGAAACTATAGATCTTAAGGTTAAAACTCTTGCTGCATCTTTGTTTTTTAGAGCGTTATTTAAAGATAGGTTTATTTTTTCAAATATTTTTGACATGAAATAATTTTATACACTATTCTACTTTACTTGCTTGACGAGTTTAAGTCTTTTTCATATGTTCCGCGAAAGTTTTTTTAAGCAAATGATTCTTTAACCCATGAGTTGTATTTTTGTTAAATAAAGAAGTAATTGCAGAATCTGAATATTTAAATCAACAATCTACAGGTATTTTAATTTTAGAAGACGGTACTGTCTTTCAAGGATTTGGCCTTGGCGCAGAGTCTTACGCTATAGGAGAGGTTTGTTTTAACACTTCTATGACAGGTTATCAGGAAATTATTACAGATCCCTCATATTCTGATCAAATTATAAATTTCACATTCCCTCACATTGGAAATGTGGGAACGAACTTGGAAGACATTGAATCGGATAACGTTTGGTTAAAGGGAGTGGTCTTTAGCAAAGAGATAACGAGCCCCTCTAATTATAGATCTTTAAAACATTTAAATGATTGGCTAAAAAAAAATAATATTATTGGAATTTGCGGAATAGATTCAAGATCCTTAACAAATTTAATCAGATCCAAAGGAGCTCTTAAGGGAGCTATTGTAAACGATAAATCAAATGCAAAAAAATTGGATTTTTACTTAAATGAATGCAGAAAATGGAATGGACTTAAGGATTTAGACTTAACATTAAAAGTCACTTGCAAAGAAATCTATCAATGGGAAGATACTGCTTTATGGGATAAAAAAAATGGGTATAAAAAAAATAATCAATATTTTTATCACATAGTCGCCATCGACTTTGGAATTAAAAAAAATATTTTAAGAAATTTTTCTAATTTAGGCTGTAAAGTAACTGTGGTTCCAGCCAATACAAGCTTTGATGTCATTAATAAACTTCAACCAGATGGAATTTTTTTATCTAATGGGCCTGGAGACCCTGCTGCAACTTCTGAATTTGCAAAAACTTGTATTCAAAAAATTTTAGAAAGCAAGATACCAGTTTTTGGAATATGCTTAGGACATCAATTACTAGGTCATGCATTAGGCTGTTCTACCAAAAAAATGCACCAAGGCCACAGAGGTGCCAATCATCCAGTAAAGAATCTAAAAACAAACAAGGTAGAAATTACATCTCAAAACCATGGTTTTGAAATTGATAAGGACAATTTGCCAAAAAATGTTGAGATAACTCATGTATCTTTATTTGATGGTACAATTGAAGGTATTTCATCTAAAGAAACTAATGCTTTTTCAGTTCAATATCATCCAGAGGCAAGCCCAGGACCTCACGATAGCGAATATTTATTTAGACAATTTATAGAAATAATAAAATCAAATGCCAAAAAGAACTGATATCAAAACTATTCTAATAATTGGAGCAGGCCCTATTGTTATAGGACAAGCTTGTGAATTTGATTATTCAGGAACACAGGCGTGCAAAGCTCTAAAGGAGGAAGGTTATAAAGTAATTCTAGTAAATTCAAATCCAGCAACAATCATGACGGACCCAAATGTTGCTGACAGAACTTACATAGAACCTATTACTTCAGAAATATTAGAAGAAATAATAAAATTGGAAAAACCAGATGCTATTTTACCAACGATGGGTGGTCAAACAGGCTTGAATGCAGCCATGGCATTACACAAGGCAGGAATACTAGAAAAATATAAAATTGAACTAATTGGCGCAAACGCTGAAGCTATAGATAGAGCTGAAGATAGACAAAAATTTAAAAAACATATGAATGAAATTGGACTTGAATCTGCCAAGTCTGCGATTTGCACCTCTATCGATGAGGCCAAACAAATTCTTAACGAAATTCCTCTTCCGACAATAATCAGACCTTCTTTCACACTCGGTGGAACTGGAGGAGGAGTGGCAAACACAGAAGAAGAATATTTTAAAATTGTAAAAAATGGTTTGAACTTATCTCCAACCCATGAAGTTTTAATTGAAGAGTCTTTGGTGGGTTGGAAAGAGTTTGAAATGGAAGTGGTTAGAGATAAAAAAGATAACTGCATTATTATTTGCAGTATTGAAAACGTAGATCCCATGGGAATTCATACTGGGGATTCTATGACTGTCGCTCCTGCTTTGACATTAACAGATAAAGAGTATCAAGTGATGAGAAATGCATCAATAAATTGCTTAAGAAAAATTGGTGTTGAAACTGGAGGATCAAATGTTCAGTTCGCAATTAATCCTGCAGATGGAAGAATGATCGTAATAGAAATGAACCCAAGAGTTTCAAGATCTTCTGCATTGGCATCAAAAGCAACAGGATTTCCGATTGCCAAAGTTGCTGCAAAATTAGCAATTGGTTACACGCTTGATGAAATCACTAATGACATAACTGGAAATACACCAGCATCATTTGAGCCAACTATAGACTACGTAGTCACAAAAATTCCTAGATTTGCATTTGAAAAATTTCAAAATTCTAAAGCTACTCTCGGAACGGCCATGAAATCTGTTGGGGAAACAATGGCTATAGGTAGAAATTTTAAAGAGTCGCTTCAGAAAGCGCTGGTATCTTTAGAAGTGGGTTTGGATGGTTTAGATATAATAGAGATTGATAAAAAAACATTAGAGGACAAATTAAAAGAAAACATACCACAGAAAATTCTTTATGTTGCTCAAGCATTCAGATTGGGTTTTTCTATAGATGATATTTATCAAAAAACTAAAATTGACCCTTGGTTTCTTAACCAAGTAAAAGAGATTGTGGACATAGAAAAAGAAATAAATGAAAAAAATATTCTACAAAATAAAAATTTCTTAAATTTGGTAAAAGCGTCTGGATTTAGTGATAAAAAAATATCAAAGATTATTAACAAACCACTGGTTGAGATAATTAAAAAAAGAAATGAGCATGGAATTGTCCCAGTTTATAAAAAAGTAGACACGTGTGCTGCTGAATTTAGCTCTCAAACTCCATACATGTACTCTACTTATGACGTGGGTTTATCGGATAAAAGAGAATGCGAATCTAACCCAACAAAAAAAGAAAAAGTTGTAATTATTGGAGGTGGACCAAACAGAATTGGTCAAGGGATTGAGTTTGATTACTGTTGCTGTCAAGCAAGTTACGCTTTAAGCGAAATAGGATATGAAACTATAATGATTAATTGTAATCCTGAAACAGTTTCAACAGACTACGACACAAGTGATCGATTATATTTTGAACCATTAATAGAAGAATATGTTTTGGAAATTCTTAAAAAAGAAAGTTCTACAGGAAAACTAAAGGGGGTCATTGTTCAGTTTGGAGGACAAACACCATTAAAATTAGCTAAAGCTATTCATGATAGTGGCTATCCAATATTAGGCACTCCTTTAGATTCAATTGATTTAACAGAAGATAGAGAGAGATTTAGCAATTTAATAAATAAGCTAAATTTAAAGCAGGCTGAAAATGGACTGGCTAGATCAAAAGAAGAAGCTTACGAAATTGCAAAAAAAATAAAATATCCTCTAGTCATAAGACCTTCCTATGTTCTTGGCGGAAGAGCCATGGAAATTATTCACGACGATGAACAACTTAAAACATATATAGAAGAAGCTGTTAAAGTTTCGGGAAATAATCCTGTTCTTTTAGACAGATTTTTAAATAATGCTATTGAAGTTGATGTTGATGCAATATGTGATGGAAAAGATGTATTTGTTTCTGGAGTAATGGAACACATAGAAGAAGCAGGAATTCACTCTGGTGATTCCGCATGCTGCATCCCTCCCTACTCTTTGTCAAAAGAAATTATTGAAGAAATAGAAAATCAAACAAAAACTTTAGCTATTAATATTGGAGTAATTGGATTGATTAATATTCAGTTTGCAATTCAAGGAAAAAATATTTACGTTTTAGAAGTTAATCCAAGAGCAAGCAGAACAGTACCTTTTGTATCCAAAGCATCTAATGTTTCAGTGGCTAAATTGGCTACAAAAGTCATGTCAGGAATTAAAATTAAAGAACTGAATATACCCAATAAAAAACTAAAAACTTTTTCAGTTAAAGAGGCCGTATTTCCTTTTAATAAATTTCCAGAAGTCGACACCCTTCTTGGTCCTGAAATGAAATCAACAGGAGAATCCATGGGTATAGATTTAGATTTTGGAATGGCTTTTGCTAAAAGTCAAATTTCCGCGGGAAATGTTTTGCCAAAAGAAGGCGTTGTTTTTATTTCTGTTAACGATAAAGACAAACCTTATATAAAAAAATTTGCTAAAAAACTTTATGATCTTGGTTTTGAAATTTTAGCTACAGGAAGAACTGCTGAAACTTTAATTAAAGAAAATATACAATGTAAAAAAATTAATAAAGCCACTCAAGGTTCTCCTCATATCGTTGAGTACTTAGATGATAAAAAAATTTCTATAGTAATAAATACTACGGAAGGCAAAAACTCTATTGAAGACTCAAAATCTTTAAGAAGATCAGCTCTCAATAATAATATTCCTTATTTCACAACACTTGCTGGTGCAATTGCATGTACTGAGGCGATTGTTTCAATGAAAAGTAAAAAAATGGGAATTATGCCTATTCAAGAATTGTAATTATTCTATTACAGGCCAGTCGGTTTTAAAGGTAACGTAATTTATTTGAATACATCTTCTTTCTTTTTTAATTTCTTTTTTTTCCATACCATGCCAACTATTTTCGTTGCTGCTAAAAAAATAACCATAATTATTTTTATAAGGAACGGTCTTAACTCTTTCTAATTTATCATTATAAAAATCGGTCCCTAACTCTTCGGATTCGCCAAATCTATTAACAAAAAGCAAGCAAGATAATAACTTTTCTTTAATATCGCAGTGAGGTTTCAACCAGAATCCTTTTCTATCTGAAATCACTTCCAAACGAACAAAAGATTTTGAAAGATCTTTTTTTATTAGAGAGCCAATATGCTGGTACATGTTTTTGGACTGCAACTCATTTACTAGTTTAAGCAATTCTGGAAATTCTTTTGCATTGTGTTTTTCTAAAAAGCATCGAAATTTAACACCTTTGCCTCCATCAGCTATTCCCTCTCTAAATTTTCCATCACCTCCATCTATTGCTCTAGTTCCATCGTAATTAATCTGGTATCTCGCTGGATCGTCAATTTCAGTATTGTAAATTTCATTAATCATGGCTTCTGTTAATGGATCGCTAAATTCCCAATGAGGAAAAGGCTCTTGTAAATAATTGGATTTATTTTTTAAAGACTCTAAAAAACTCATACTATTTTTAATATTTTATTTTTAATTATTTGTGCAATTCTTTTAGTCTCATAAAGCTTATCATAAGTCCAGTACTGTTCCGATGTATCCAAATCCTTGATAATATTTAACTTTGTAAACAAATCTAAAAACTTGATAAATCGGTAGTCATTTTTTTTAGATTTAAGACGTGCTAAATAAATAGGAGTTCCGGTTACGGCAGCTTCAGAAATCATAGATATCGAGTCTGATGTAATTATAATTTTTTTTGATAATGCTAACGCCTCTACGTAATTTTTTCTAGACAAAGAACTGTCGATAATAATTTTTTTATTATCTTTATACTTTAAATTTAAAAAATTAACTATTTGATTTGGAGTCCTTCTTGAAGTTACAATTCTTACTTCGTCAAAATCTTTAAAAAATAAATAATCAATTTTATTAAATAAGATCTTAATCTCATCTTCTAAAAAAGCATAATATTTATTTGGACCACCAAGAATTATAGAGAGTATATTTTTTGAGTTTTTATCTTTTCTCTTTTCTTCAATTTCTTCACGAGATATATAATGTATTGCTCCTTGTGACTTAATAATATTTTCACCATTTAAACTATCGTGGTCAGGTACGATAATAAAATCAAATTCTGATATATTTATTTTTGGATCCTGAATATGAATATTGATAATGTTATTATTCTTTTGAAAAAATCTTTTAAGTAAAATGGATGGTATTACGCTTTTCCTCCCACATGAAATTAAAAAATTTGGTTTTTTTATTTTTTCATTAATATTTACAATTTGATCAAAATTAAAAATTTTTTTATTTTTTGGTGTAAGCATTGGAGGAAAAAGACTCCAAAAACTATTGTATATAATTTTTTTATGCTCAAAATTTGCATCTAATGCCTTTGCTAAGCCCTCTACTTGACTTATCATGCCATGTGCGCCCTCTGTAAGTAACCAAGCATCAATTTTTTGCATTACAATATATATACCTAAATTAATTTTGCTGGTAATAAACTTAATAAATGAGTCAAAAAAAAGAGGTACATTCTAAAGTTTTGATTATAGGTTCAGGTCCCGCAGGCTATACCGCCGCTATTTATGCTGCACGGGCAATGCTCAATCCTATTTTAGTTTCTGGAATGGAGCCAGGCGGTCAACTTACAACAACGACAGATGTAGAAAATTACCCAGGATTTTCAGATGTAATTCAAGGTCCTTGGCTAATGGAAGAAATGAGAAAGCAAGCAGAAGCTGTTGGGACAATTTTTAAAAATGATATGATCAAAGAGGTTGATTTTAAAAAATACCCTCTTGAACTATTGGGAGAGAGTGGAGACAAATATACAGCCGAAACTGTTATAATAGCGACAGGTGCTCAAGCTCGCTGGTTAAATTTAGATTCAGAAACAAAGTTCAGAGGCTTTGGAGTTTCTGCCTGCGCTACATGTGATGGTTTTTTTTATAAAAATAAAGAAGTTGTGGTTGTTGGTGGAGGAAATGCCGCTGTTGAAGAGGCTTTATTTTTAACTAAATTTGCCTCAAAGGTTACACTAATTCATAGAAGAGATTCTTTACGTGCTGAAAAGCTACTGCAACAAAAAATACTTTCACATTCAAAAATAAAAATTATTTGGAATAATAAAATAAAAGAAATAGTTGGAACTGAAAATCCTAAAGGAGTAACTAGTGTAATTTTAGAAAACACCATAGACCAAAGTATTAGCAAAATTGATACCCATGGTATTTTTATTGCTATTGGACATGACCCAGCAACTAAAATTTTTTCTAACCAAATTGAAATGGATAAAGAGGGTTATATAATTACTAAAGCAGACTCTACCAAAACAAATATTAAAGGAGTATTTGCTGCAGGTGATGTTAAGGACAAAACATATCGACAAGCAGTTACTGCTGCGGGTATGGGCTGTATGGCCGCTCTAGAAGCGGAAAAATTTTTATCTGAAAATAACTAAACTAAATCTTTACAATACTGCTCGATCTTATTTAAAGCATTAATTAAATTATCCATCGAAGTTGCATATGATATTCGAAAATAACCTTCTAAACCAAAAGCAGAACCCTGGACTACTGCAACACCGGTAATTTCTAATAATGAAGTGACAAAATCTGTATCGTTTTCAATTTTTCTTCCGTTCTTATCTTTTTTACCAATGCATTGCTTGCAACTTGGAAAAACATAAAAAGCACCTTTTGGATTTTTGCAGTTTATTCCTTTAATTTCATTTAGTCTTTTAACTACAAAATTTCTTCTATCTTTAAATGCATCAGCTCTTGGTTTAATAAAATCTTGAGTCCCATTTAAAGCTTCTACTGCTGCAGCTTGACTGATCGAAGATGTGTTTGTTGTGGATTGTGATTGTATTTTTCCGATTGCTTGAATTAATTCTTCGGAACCACCTGCATATCCTACTCTCCAACCTGTCATTGCGTATGATTTGCTCAATCCATTTACCGTCAACGTTCTAGAAAATAGAGAAGGAATTTCAGCTATAGTAAAAAATTTTAAATTATCATAAAGTACATGCTCATAAATATCATCTGACATAATCTGAACATGTGGAAATTTTTCCAATACTTTTCCAATTCCCCTCAATTCTTCTTCAGTGTATACCGAGCCAGTCGGGTTTGATGGTGAGTTTAAAATTATCCATTTAGTCTTATTATTTATATTTTTTTCAATCTGTTCTGGGGTAACTTTAAAATCATTATCCTCTCCACATTCTATAAATTTTGGAGTTCCGCCGGCCAACAAAACTATATCAGGGTAAGAAACCCAATAAGGAGCTGGTATTAAAACTTCATCACCTGGATTAATTGTTGCCAAAATTGCATTGAAAATTACATGTTTTCCACCAACACCTACTGTAACTTGCTTTTCATTGTAAAATAAATTGTTCTCTCTCTTAAATTTTTCAATGATAGCTCTTTTTAACTCGATTGTGCCATCTACAATTGTGTATTTAGTTTTTCCTTTTTGAATCGCTTCAATTGCAGCTTGCTTAATATTATCGGGTGTATCAAAATCAGGCTCTCCTGCCCCCAAGGAAATAATGTCTTTACCAGAAGCTTTAAGCTCTGTTGCTTTTTTAACCACAGCCATAGTCGGAGATGGTTTTATTCTATTTAAAGATGCTGATAGTATACCCATTAAAATAATTTAAAAATGTCAAACTTATCAAGTGTTCATACATCAGTTGCCAAAAACAAAAAAGATAATTTTTATCAAAAATTAGAAGGTGGAAAGCAATTTAAATTAACATCAAATTTTACTCCTGCTGGAGATCAGCCCGATGCTATCAAACACTTAAAAGAAGGTCTCCTTAAAAATCAAAAGAATCAGGTTTTGTTAGGCGTTACTGGTTCTGGAAAAACTTTTACAATGGCTAAAATTATAGAAGAATTAAATCGCCCAGCTCTTATTCTAGCTCCCAACAAAACCCTTGCAGCTCAACTATATGGAGAGATGAAAAGTTTTTTTAATGAAAACTCAATAGAATATTTTGTATCGTATTATGATTACTATACTCCTGAAGCTTATGTACCTAGATCCGATACTTATATAGAAAAAGAGTCTGCCATAAATGAGCAAATTGATAGGATGAGACACTCAGCTACAAGATCTTTGATTGAAAAAGATGATGTGATCATTGTTTCCAGTGTTTCTTGTATTTATGGTCTAGGCTCAGCAGAATCATATTCTAAAATGACTATGATTTTTGAAAAAAATAAAAATTATATAAGAGATCAAGTTATTAAAGGATTGGTAGAACTACAATACAAAAGAAATGATCAAAATTTTTACAGAGGTACTTTTAGAGTTCGTGGAGAAAATATTGAAATATTTCCATCCCATCTCGAGGATCGAGCATGGAGAATTTCTCTAGAGGATGAAAAACTTGTCCATATTAAACAATTTGACCCATTAACAGGTGATCAAACTGAAGATTTGGATATTATAAAAATTTATGCAAATAGCCACTATATTACTCCTAGACCTACAGTGCAGCAGGCCATAAAAGAAATAAAAATTGAATTAATAAAAACATTAGAAAAATTTAGAAATGAAAATAAGCTTCTAGAGGCACAAAGACTTGAGGAAAGAACAAGATTTGATTTAGAAATGATAGAAGCAACCGGATCATGCTCTGGAATAGAAAACTATTCTCGTTTTTTATCAGGCCGCAAACCAGGTGAGCCACCTCCTACTTTATTTGAATACCTTCCTGATAATTCAATTGTTTTTGTAGATGAAAGTCATGTTACAGTTCCTCAACTGAATGGAATGTATAAAGGTGACTATACTAGAAAAAAAACTTTATCTGATTATGGGTTTAGATTGCCGTCATGTATGGATAATAGACCATTAAGATTCGATGAGTGGGATATGATGAGACCTCAAACTATCTTTGTTTCCGCAACACCCGGTAATTGGGAGCTTGACCAGGCCAAAGGTGTTTTTGCTGAACAGATAATAAGACCTACAGGTTTAATTGATCCAGAAATATTTATTCGCCCTGCAAAAAACCAGGTTGATGATTTACTTGCGGAATGTGTAAATATTAGCAAAAAAAATCAAAGAGTATTAGCCACAACTCTTACAAAAAAAATGGCAGAAGATTTAACCGAATATTTGGACGAAAATGGAATTAAAGTTCGTTACATGCATTCAGAAATTGATACTTTGGAAAGAATTGAAATCATTCGAGATTTAAGATTGGGTGTTTTTGATGTGCTGGTTGGCATTAACCTTCTTAGAGAAGGTCTTGATATCCCTGAATGTTCATTAGTAGCAATTTTAGATGCAGATAAAGAAGGTTTTTTAAGATCAGAAACTTCTTTAATACAAACAATTGGTAGGGCAGCAAGAAATATAGAAGGAAGAGTTATCTTGTATGCAGATATGGAAACCAAAAGTATAAAAAAAGCCATCGAAGAAACTGACCGAAGAAGGGATAAACAAAAACTTTATAATAAAAAAAATAATATAACCGCACAAAGTATTCAAAAAGATATTGGTGATATCTTAGAAAGCGTTTATGAAAAAGATTACTTAAATATAAGTAAAGATGTAGAAGTTGGACATAATCTAAAAAAACACCTAAAAGCTCTAAAAAAAGACATGTTAAATGCAGCTGACAATCTTGAATTTGAAAAAGCTGCGAAAATTAGAGATGAAATTAAAAAACTTGAGAATTCTGATTTAGGATTGGCAATTAACTCGAGCATCAAAAAATATGGTCCCAACAACTCATTATTTGGAAGATCCACACAAGGAAAAGCAGGCAGTAAGGCAAAGAAAAAAAGATAAATGCATCAAACTATTTTAATAACTGGAGCAGCGCAGCGTATCGGAAAAGAAATTGCAATTTTTTTTGCAAAAAAAGGATGGAATATAGTTTTACACTTTAATAAATCAAAAAAAAATGCGCTTTTGGTTCAAAAACAAATTCATAAGATTGGAGCAAAATGCTTAATAATAAAAGCTGACCTGTCAAAACTTTCTGATTTAAAAAAAATATTTTCAGTATCTAACCAAAAAATGGGAGTGGTTAACTGTTTGATTAATTGTGCCTCCGTTTTTGAAAATGATAATATTGAAAAATTTAACCAAAAAAAATGGCAAGCTCATTTTGATATAAACTTAAAAGCGCCTGCAATTTTATCTTCATACTTTTCTAAACAAAAAAAAATAAAAAATGGAAATATAATAAACATTATTGACCAAAGAATTTTTAAGCTAACACCATATTTTTTATCTTACACCTTAAGTAAGGCAGGTTTGCATACATTAACAAAGGTACTGGCAATGAGGTTCGCTCCCAAAATAAGAGTAAATGCAATAGCTCCGGGACCAGTTATGAGAAACCATAGACAATCTAAATTACATTTTAAAAAACAATTTAAAAATACCTTATTGCAAAAAAAAGTTGAAATCAGTGATATATGTAATTCAATTGAATTTATAATTAACAATAAATCTACAACTGGTCACACAATTCCTATTGATAGTGGACAGAGTATGGCTTGGCAAACTCCAGATTTAATAAATATCAAAGAATAAAAAATGAATATAAAAAAAAATAACAAGATTATTAAAATTTTTGAAAAAAAAACTATTAACGACAAGGTTCAAAAAGTTTTTATTAAAGACTTAATCATAGACAAAATTTTTGGCTTTTACCCAAAAGAAAAAGAAAAGCCACAAAAACTCAAATTTAATATTAAACTAGAATTAAATAACAATATTACATTTAATGACTCAGATTTAAAATCTATTGTTGATTATGATGATATAATAAAAATTATTCATAGTATTTTAGATAAAAAAATTAACTTTTTAGAAATTTTAGGGGAACAAATTACTGAAGCAATATTGGAAAATGACAAAATTCAAGCAATTGAAATGCGGATTGAAAAATTAGATATTTTAAAAAAAGGTTCTGTTGGATTTGAAATTAATAAACGTAGAAAGTCATGAGCACCCTGCATTTTGGCCAAGAAATAATAAAATCTAAAATAAAAATAATTCCAAACAGCCCAGGCATCTATAAATTTTTGGATGATAAAGATAAAATACTATATATTGGAAAAGCAAAGAACCTACCAAAAAGACTCTTGAATTATACATCTGGCTCTGGATTAGCTATCAGAACTCAAAGACTAATTTCTAATATAAAAGAAATAGAAGTAATAACCACCTCAAATGAGTCGGAGGCCTTGCTACTAGAAGCCAATCTAATTAAAAAATTTAAGCCAAGATTTAACGTTCTGCTTAAAGATGACAAATCATTTCCGTACATCCAAATTAGATTGAGTGATAACTGGCCTCAATTAACTAAATTTAGAGGTAAACATAATGAGCATGACTTATTTTTTGGACCCTTTGCATCAATTGGATCCGCAAACTGGACAATTAAAATGTTACAAAAGGTTTTTCAACTGAGAGTTTGTGATGATCATAATTTTAACAATAGAAGTCGTCCATGTATTTTACATCAGATAAAACGCTGCTCAGCACCCTGTACAAATGAAATTACAAAAAATGATTATGACAAATCTGTCAATGAATGTGTCGATTTTCTAAATGGAAAATCAAGATCAATACAAAAAAAATTTTCTAAAGAAATGGAGCAAGCAAGTCGTGATCTAGATTTTGAAAAAGCAGCTATATTTAGAGATAGAATAAAATCATTAACACAAATTCAATCTTCTCAACAAATTAATAAAAATAACTTTGTTGATGCTGATTTGGTAGTCTCTTATAGACTTGAGAATATTACTTGCATTGTCGTTTTCTTTTATCGATCTAAACAAAATTGGGGAAATCAATGTTTTTTTCCTAAACATGATATAGAAAATAGCGAAACAGAGGTTATGGAGTCTTTTTTAGCTCAATTTTATGAAAATAAAATCCCTCCAAAAGAAATTATTTTAAATATAAAACCAAATAATTTAGATCTTTTAGAAAAAGCTTTATCAAATAAATATAATAAAAAAATCATTTTTAAAATTCCAAAACAAAAAAATCAGTTAACTATTATTAATGTGGCAATACAAAATGCAAAAGAGACTTTGCAAAGAAAATTACTTGGGTCTGAAAAAAATAATGAATCTTTAAAGCAACTTTCAGAATTTTTTAAACTTAATTTTATTCCAAATCTAATTGAGGTATATGATAATAGTCATATTCAAGGAACTTCTGCGATTGGTAGTTTTATTAGTTTTGGAGAAGATGGTTTTTTAAAAAATAGATATAGAAAATTTGATATTAAAAATCCTCTCACCAAACCTGGTGATGATTATGCAATGATGAACGAAGTAATTCATAGAAGATTTTCAAAACTTGTCAAAAAAGAAGTGGATAATGATACAATTCCTGATCTTCTGATTATAGATGGGGGCAAAGGACAATACTCAACTGTTCGAAAAAAACTTGATGAACTTGGTTTTCATGATTTACAAATAATAGCAATTGCAAAAGGAAAAAATAGAAATGAAGGTAACGAAACTTTTATTTCTAATAATCAAGAAATTAAAATTAACAAAAACAACCCACTATTATTCTTTATGCAAAGATTGAGGGATGAGGCCCACAGATTTGCCATTTATACCCATAGAAAAAAAAGAAAAAAAACTTTTACAAAATCTTTATTAGATGAAATCCCAGGAATTGGCAGGGGAAGAAAAAAACTATTATTAAATCATTTTGGCTCTGCACAAGAAATAAGTGGCGCCAGTATGGAAGATTTGAAAAAAGTAGAGGGAATTAGTGAACTTATTGCAAAAAAAATATATAACTATTTTCACCTTAATAAAAATTTTCTATGATATTTAAAATTCCTAACATCCTAACTCTTGGAAGATTAATTTTGGTTCCAGTTTTAGTATTTGCTTATTATTTACCTGGATCATTAGGAGATTGGTTATCTTTTTCTGTTTTTGTATTAGCAAGTTTTACCGACTTTTTAGATGGTTTTTTTGCAAGACTTTTAAAACAACAATCTAAGTTAGGAGAACTATTGGATCCAATTGCAGATAAAATTATTGTTGTGACTGCACTTGTTCTTTTAGTTGCCGATAATCAAATTAAAGGGCAAGAAGTAATTGCATGTATTATTATTATTTGTAGAGAAATTCTTGTTTCTGGTTTAAGAGAATATTTAGCTAAATTTAAATTAAGAATGCCAGTTTCCAATATGGCTAAAATTAAAACTTTTTTTCAAATGTTTTCTATTTCTATTCTTCTAGCCGGACCTTCAGCAGATCAACTATTATTTGGCCTGGGTTCTGAGATTGGTATAATTCTTCTTTGGATTTCAGCTGCTCTAACTTTAATAACTGGATATTCTTATCTTAAAAAAGGCATAGATCATGCAATCGATTAACTTTATTTTCTAACTAAAGATTGATATTCGTCTGATAATTTTCCTATTAAGTCCAAAACTTCAAAAGAATAATTTCCAATTTGCGAAACTGGTGTCACCTCTGCTGCTGATCCAGTTAGAAAACAACCTTTGTAACCTGATAGTTCCTCAAGTTTTATTTTTTTTTCTATTACTTTTACTTGAAGCTGCTTTGCTATCTCTATGACTGTTCTTCTAGTAATTCCGTTTAAAAAACTATCTGCAATTGGAGTGTAAATTTCAGTTTGTTCCTTGTTAATAAAAAAAACATTTGCCCCAGTGGCTTCAGCTATATTTCCTTGATAATCTAACATCATGGAGTCGTTATACCCATTTTTTTCAGCCTCATGTTTTGAAAGAGTATTTATCATATAATTTCCAGCTGCTTTAGTATCCCAAGGAATGGAGTCCGGAGCTGGCTTTCTCCATTTAGAAATATCTAATTTAATTCCGTGTAATTTTATTTTTGGATCAAAATAAGATCCCCATACCCAGGCTGCAATTGCAAAATGAATTGTGTTATTTTGCGCAGATACTGCCATCATCTCACTTCCTCTCCAAGCGATTGGTCTTACATATCCATTTTCAATTTTTTGAACTTCAACTACTTCTTTGCAAAACTTATCTATATCGCTCACAGAATAGGGAATTTTAAAACCCATTCTACTTGCAGAATAAACTAATCTTTCGCTATGCTCTGTTAATTTAAATATTTTTCCATTATAAACTCTTTCTCCCTCAAATACTGCACTTGCATAATGTAGCCCATGGGTAAGAACGTGCAGCTTAGCATCCTGCCAATCAACAAGTTTTCCATCTAGCCATATTTTTCCAGTTCTTTTGTCGTAAGGTATATTTTCCATTCAGAATTAGTTTTCAATTATTTTTGTTTCAATATAATATATGTCAATAAAGCTGACTATATCAACGAATTTATGCAAGACTTTTTATATTTAAGAGAAAATAACATCAAGGAAATAATAGAGTTAATGCTTGAGGCTTATACTAACTCATATTCCGATCCATATGATATTTTAAAAAAAAATTCTTTTGGCAAAGCTCATCACAGGTTAATTTGCACAGTAGATACACACCCTGGCATAAAGGTTGCTGATTTAATCAAAAAATTAAAAATAACAAAACAAAGCTTAAGCAGAGTTCTTCAGGAACTAATTAAAAAAGGAATAGTTTCTCAATTAAAAGGTGATGAGGATGGAAGGCAAAGGTTATTGCATCTTACAGAAAAAGGGAAAAAAATTAGTGATGAAATTTTTCACAAACAAAAAAAAAGAATACTAGAAGCATTTAAAAATTCTGATTCTAGTGAAGTATTAAATTTTAAAAAAGTTTTACAAAAAATTATAGGAAGCTAAATGGAAGTGGAAGAAAAAAAACATATTTTGGTAGTAGATGATGATGATCGAATAAGAGAACTTATCAAAGAATATCTTGAGAATAATAACTTTTATGTAACTACTGCAAAACACGCAGAGGATGCAAAAAATAAAATAAAATTAATAAAATTCGATTTAATTATTTTAGATATAATGATGCCAGGTCAAAATGGATTAGATCTAACTAAGGAAATAAAGTCCTCTAATGACCAGCCAATAATTTTGCTAACTGCTATGGGAGAAACCTCTGATCGAATTTCTGGATTGGAAACTGGAGCCGATGATTATCTACCCAAACCTTTTGAACCTAAAGAACTATTACTGAGAATAAAAAATATTTTAAAAAGAATTAAAAAAAATAAAAATTTAAATCCAATATTAAAGTTTGGATCTATTAAAGTCGACTTACAAAAAATGTCTATTTCTTCTAAGAAAGGAGAAATCAAGCTTAATTCAGCAGAAAAATCTTTACTTGAAACTATGGTTTTATCTGTTGGACAAGTATTTCAAAGAGAGCAAATTTCAAAAATAGTAAGTCTTACCAAAGAAAGAGCGGTCGATGTGATGATAACAAGACTTCGGCAGAAAATTGAACCAGATCCTAAAAATCCAAAATACCTTCAAACAGTGCGAGGTAATGGCTATGTGCTTTGGACTGATTGAAAATGCTTAAAAAAATTTTACCTAAAACTATTTTTTTTCGTTATTTAATAATAATTATTGCTCCAGTTCTAATTCTACAAATAATTTTAACGGTTGTTTTTTTTGATAGCTTGTGGATCAAAACTAACAAGGGTCTTGTAAGGTCTTT
>VTPF01000064.1 GCA_008638025.1 Pelagibacteraceae bacterium
TTCCATGCTTGGTAGTCGCCTTTTATATAATGAACATGAGAGTATTTTTTTTTCAACAGTATTAGATTGGTGTTGCTAATAGCTTTTTTGTTTGCTCCTATCATAATAATTAAAGTAGAGCGGTCCGGAACAAGGTCTGCAATCATTAAAGAAAATCGATCTAAAGGACAATTGATTGCACCAAAAGCAAATTCTTGTACATAAGCCTTTCTGGTTCGCACATCTAAAAAAGCAACGTTATTTTTTTTATTTTTGAAAATGGCAACTGCTTGTGAGCAATTAATGAAAGATAAATTAGACAAAGTATTGAATAAATATCAGCAAGAACTTTGAAATCAACTTTAATTAGGATCAAACAAAAGGCCCCTTGTGGTAAGGGGCCTTTATTTAATTTTAGATTTGCTTATTAAATTGCTTTAGAAGACATTTGTTTTGCAATGTAATCTGCTTGTCGAATTGCAAGCGCTACAATGGTCAACGTAGGGTTTTCGGCAGCACCGGTTGTGAATTGACTTCCATCAGATATAAATAAATTTTTAATATCCCATGATTGTCCGTGTTTGTTCACAACACCATCTTTTGCTTTTGCACTCATTCGGTTTGTACCTAAATTGTGCGTAGATGGATATGGAGGTGTTTCAATTGTCTTCGTAGCTTTTACTGCATTGTAAATAGCTTTACCTCGACCAAAAGCATGTTGTCTCATAGCAATATCATTCGGATGATCGCTAAAGTGAACATTAGGTGCTCTCATTCCGTATTGATCTTTTTGATCAGACAAGGTTACTCGGTTTGTTGATTGAGGCATATCTTCTCCCACAATCCACATACCTGCCATATGATCGTATTTATCCATGGAAGCAGTAAATTCTCGTCCCCATTGTCCTGGATCTAAGAACGCTGCCATAAAGGGAAGTCCCAAAGACAAAGTTTCTAATTCATATCCACCTACGAAACCTCGTTTTGGATTATGAATAGATTCGTCCTGAACAATTCCTGCCATGGTTGTTCCTCGATACATGTATACAGGTCTTTCAAAGATAGCGTATACGCTGGCTGTCATGTGACGCATGTAGTTTTTTCCAACCTCTCCAGATGAGTTAGCCAAACCATTTTTAAACATATTTGATTCTGAGTTTAATAATAATCTTGGAGATTCAATGGAGTTACCAGCTACAGCTACAATCCTAGCTTTTTGTATTTGAGTTTTCCCATCTTTGTCTTTGTAAACAACTCCTGTAACCTTACCTGATTTATCATGTTCAATTCTAATCACATGACTATTAGGTCTTACTTCTAAGTTACCAGTTTTTTCTCCCTTAGGAATAGCAACATAAAGAGTGGACCATTTAGCTCCTGATTTACAACCTTGGAAACAGAAACCAATTTGCTGGCATCCTATTCTTCCATCTCGAGGTTGAGAGTTAATGGACATATTTCCCGTATGTACTTTTTTGTAACCAAGTTTTTTTGCACCTGCTTCCAACACTTTAAAGTTATTGTTGCCAGGTAATCTTGGGATATTGTTTGTACCGGTAGTTCCCATTTCATACTCAGCTTTTGCGTAGTACGGAGCCATTTCTTTGGCATCAATAGGCCAGTCTAATAAGGAAGCTCCTTTTACATTTCCATAAGTCGTTCTTGCTTTCCACTCATGTTCTTGAAAACGCAAAGATGCTCCAGCCCAGTGAATCGTAGAACCACCAACCGCTTTCACAATCCACGCTGGCAGACCACCAAAGTCTTTCGCTACTCGCCAATCTCCTGAAGTAGTTCTTTTGTCCAACCATGAGATTTTTCCAAACATTCCCCACTCATCATTACTGAAATCTCTAATCTCATGTCTTCCACCAGCTTCTAAGATAACTGATTTAATTCCTTTTTTAGCTAGTTCGTAACCTAGAGTTCCACCACCAGCACCTGAACCAATAATAACTACTAAGCTATTATCGTCTTTACTAAATTTTGCCATATGAACCTCCTATACCTTGTCTAACCAGTTAATATCGTTGAAACCTCTTTTGATGTAACCACCTTTATCTGCAGAAGCTCCTTCATAACCAAACTTAGGCCAGACCTCTTGATTATTATAAATCCCCGTAACTAGATCGCCTCGTAATTTTCCAAACAGAGGAGAAGAAGTATTTGCTTTTAAAATATCTACTCGTTCTATTTCACGGTTTATGTCTTTATAGTCACTGCCATATTTTTTCTTCGAAGCTTCATTAATTTTTTTCACTTCTGCTTGAATCATTTTTTTTAATTCTGCGTCTTTAGCGGCAGCCGTGTTGTAACCTTCGATTACTTTTGCATAATATTTATCTGCTAAATGATCATGAGGATAAATGTCCCTGGCCATTTGAATAAGAGTAGCTGCATTGCCACCCCCTAAATTATCAAAAGAAGCAGCCCATGCAGAACTTTTTCCCAATACTAAATTTCCAGCTATCGTGAGTCCAAGTGCAGTGGCCGTTCCTGATTTTAAGAAAGAACGTCTAGATATAGTTTTTTTATCTAAAATTCTCATAACTCTCCCCCCTTTGTTATTTTGAATTAAATAAATTCTAAGAGGAAAAATAAAAAATTACAAAAAAAAAATTAAAAATAAAAATGTTTTTAAATAAATAGGGAATTTTTATTCACCCTAAAGTAGAACTTAAGAATTATTCTTAAATAGTTCCCAACTCTTTTGCAATATTAGCAGTTGCAGTAGCTTCCATGATTTCAATCCAGTATCCATCTGGATCTTTAATAAAAGCTAGAGGCTTCATAGATCCATCATCTGCTTTTTTAATAAATTCTATTTTATGTTGTTCAAATCGAGAACATGCAGCATGCACATTAGGAACGGAAAATGCTATATGACCAAAACCTTTAGGTTCAGTATTGCCACTATGAAAGCTGACTTTATCATCGTTTTCAGCTCCCCAATTATGAGTCAACTCCAATAATCCCTTTTGCCTAAAGGTCCATACTGTTCTCTCATAACTATCATGAGGAATGTTTTTAACCTCAGCATCAGTGTATTTACCCAAAAAGTATAAAGAAAACTTCATGGATGGAAAATCTAATTTTTTAACTAGACGCATTCCTAGTACTTTTGAATAAAATTCTAAAGATTTTTTAGGATCTTTAATTCGGATCATGGAATGATTAAAAACGTAACCATCGGTATCTTTATCTATTGAAGTAGACAATCCTTCAGCTTTTTCTGCGTGGCTCATATAAATTAATTGTAAAGGAAAATTTATAGATTCGTCAAGTTTTTATTTAAACAATTTCAATCCAGTATCCATCTGGATCTTTGATAAAAGCGATACTGCGCATCGTGCCTTCGCTAGGTTTTTTTTGAAAAGTAACTCCTAGTTTCTCAAAGCGTTCACAAGCTTTTTGGACATCAGGAACTTTAAAAGCAATATGCCCAAATCCTCGAGGCTCTTTATTACCATCATGATAGGAAAAATTAGGATCATTTTCTGTGCCCCAGTTATGGGTTAGCTCTAAAATAGATTTTTGGCTTAAAACCCATCCTCTTCGTTCCTCATTGTCTTTGGGTAAATCTAATACTTCTTTTTCATCAAAGGTACCTAAAAAATATAAAGAGAATTTTGCATTCGGAAAATCATTTTTTCTCACTAACTTCATGCCCATAATTCTAGTATAAAAATCTATGGATACTTTTGGATCTTTGACTCGGATCATGGTGTGATTAAAAGTAAAACCTTCAGTATCTGGATTGGTATCCGTATAATTTCCTGGAACGTTTTTTAAATCAGTCATTCGCCTTTGTAATTCGTTGTAAAATTTTAGTCAAACCTTCGTTTGTTTTATTAAAAATATTTGCTTTTTGTAATCGTTTTAATAATTCTTCATTAATTCCTTTCTTGGTTTGAAACTCTTTCACTAAATCTTTAGTTTTAGTTGTCCTCATCAGCATAGTGTGAGACAGACCAAATACTAAGCTCTCAACTATGCTTCTTGCTTTGGCTTCACTGACTTTTCGTTTCACTAGCCAAGACTCTAGCGTATGGCAAAATTCAAAATACGTTGCCATGGAAGCTGCAATAGTCCACAAATGGTTATTTTCTTTTTCATTTTTAGCAATAATGGAACGTCCTAAGTGATTAAAAAAGTTAGTTACCTTTTTTTGATTAGGAAACAAAATAATAGGACCTAATTTATGTGCAATAGTTGGAAGCGGTGCCGCTTTGACAACGGTGGTTGCAGGATAAACTGCTTTTTTTAAATAAGCCATATTAGCCGTTGAAACAAAACTGATGATTGTCTGGTTTTTTTTAAAGGTGAGATCTTGTAATATTGTTTTGGCAACCTTAGGGACCACAGCAATAAATACCCAGCTCGATCCATCAATAATGTCTTGATTATTTTTAAGGACTTTGACCTTTTTGAATTGCTTGGATAAAGCACGCGAGTTTTTTATACTTCGCTCTGAAATAAGAATTTGCTTAACCTTTAGCTTTGATCTAAACAAACCTT
>VTPF01000065.1 GCA_008638025.1 Pelagibacteraceae bacterium
AAAAGGGATATGCTCTGTTTCAAACAGGCTATGGGCCTAGCGGATTACCTCATATAGGAACATTCGGAGAAGTTTGTAGAACCACTATGGTAATTCAAGCATTTCAAAAAATATCAGATATTCCTGTTAAGCTTTTTACATTCTCAGATGACATGGATGGTTTAAGAAAAGTTCCTGATAACATTATTAATAAAAAAGTTTTAGAAGATAATCTTAACAAACCTCTTACTAGTGTTCCAGATCCATTTGGTAAATTTAAAAGTTTTGGCGAGCATAATAACGAAATGCTAAAAAGCTTTTTAGATCAATTTGGTTTTAATTATGAGTTTAAAAGTTCTACTCAACTTTATAAATCTGGTATTTTTGATGAAGCTCTTAAATTGGTTTTAAGCAAGTATGACGAAATTATGGGTGTGGTATTGCCTACGTTAGGAGAAGAAAGGAAAAAATCTTACAGCCCCTTTTTGCCACTTTGTCCTGAAACGGGAAAGGTTTTAGAGGTGGCTATTTTAGAAAGAGATATTCCTAATAATGAAATTATTTACGAAAGTAATGGAAAAAAATTTAAAACGAAAGTTACAGGAGGAAATTGTAAACTTCAATGGAAAGTAGACTGGGCGATGCGGTGGCATGCTTTAGAGGTTGATTTTGAAATGTACGGAAAAGATTTGATACCCAGTGCAGAACTGTCCCAAAAAATTTGTAAAATACTTGGACAGACTCCCCCAAATGGATTTTATTATGAATTATTTTTAGATGAAAAAGGAGAAAAAATTTCTAAATCTAAAGGCAATGGAATTTCCATTGAAGATTGGTTGAAGTATGCGAGTCCAGAAAGTTTGTCTTTGTATATGTATCAAAATCCGCAGCGTGCTAAAAAACTCTATCCGCAAGTTATCCCTAAAGCTGTCGATGAATATTTATCTTTTTTGGAAAAGTTTCAAGAACAGCCAATCAAAGAGCAGCTCGGAAATCCAGTTTGGCATATTCATAATGGACACCCACCTAAAGAAAAAACTATTATTTCCTTTGGTGTGCTGTTGAACTTGGTAAGTGCTAGTAACGCAGATAATGAAGACGTTTTGTGGAAATTTGTAAAAAATTTTAAACCAGAAACAGATCGGGCAAAATACCCAATTTTAGAAGGCTTGATTAGAAATGCTATTTCTTATTTTAATGATCATGTAAAAATACACAAAAAATATAGGTTAGCGACAGATCAAGAGAAAAAAGCATTACTGGAGCTTAATGAGGAAATAAAAAAAATGCCTGACAATTTATCCCCAGAAGAAATACAAACAATTGTTTTTTCGGTTGGAAAAAATTATTACGCTAAAGAAGAATTAAGAAACTGGTTTAAAGCTATTTATGAAATAGTCTTTGGAGATGAGCAAGGACCACGAATGGGATCTTTTATATGTTTTTTTGGAAAACAAGAAACAATTGATTTGATTACTAAATCATTAAGTAGAAGTTAATTATTAATGATATACGAAATTATAAGTACTCTGCTTAAAAAAGCAGATCCAGAATTTGCACATAGTTTAGCAATTAAACTATTAAAAAATAATTTTTTACCAACTACATTATTTACTCAAAAAAATTCTAATAAATTACAAATTCAGGTTTTGGGTAAGGTATTTACTAATCCAATTGGACTTGCCGCTGGTTTTGATAAAAATGCTGAGGTTTATAATTCTATATTTAAATTAGGTTTTGGGTTTGTGGAGGTGGGAACTGTTACGCCCTTAGCCCAATCAGGAAATCTAAAGCCAAGAGTATTTAGGCTTAACGAAGATAAGGCAATTATTAATAGATTGGGTTTTCCTAGCGTGGGTTTAGATAAGGTAAAAAAAACAATTGAAAATAATAAACCTAATGGAATTTTAGGTATTAATATTGGCCCCAATAAAGACACTGAGTATAAAATTAAGGACTATATAACTTGTTTTGAAAATTTTTGTAATTTATGTGATTATATTTGCATTAATATATCCTCACCCAATACTCCAAATCTTAGAGACCTTCATGCAAAAGATAAAATTGAAGAGTTGTTAAAAAATATTAAACTGAAACAAAGAGAATTAAACAATAGTACAAAAATTCTTCTAAAAATTTCTCCAGATATAAATGATACAACTATTTCTGAATTGGCAGACATTGTTTTGAATGAAAATATCGATGGCCTGGTATTGACCAATACTACTATTTCAAGAAGCGATTTATTAAAAAGTTCTCATAAATCTGAGGTAGGCGGCCTTTCTGGTTTGCCCCTAGAAGATAATTCTAATCAAATTATAAAAAAATTTTTCAAAAAATTACAAAATAAAATACCTATTATTGGAGTTGGAGGTGTTCACGATGGCCCATCTGCTTTAGCAAAAATAAAATCAGGAGCTTCTTTGGTGCAGCTTTATACATCCTTAGTTTATGAAGGGCCGTTAGTGGCAAATAGAATTAATAATGAATTAGGAAAGTTATTAGAGGCCGAAGGTTATCTCAGTTTAAAAGATGCCATAGGTAAAGATTGCATATAATAAAATAAAGTGTGTTAAAACAACGTTAATTGTTAAGAAAAGTCTCATCTTCATGTAATCTTTAAGACCAGCTCCAATAGTTTTTTTATCACAGATATAAAGCAAAATATAAATCATTACATAAATAATTATTTTTAAGACATAAGCTACAAAAAGCTCTGAAATCAGAGCGAATAATGGAAATCCAATTGATATAATTTTATAGATAGTGTTATTTTTTTGATTAGAGCTTGTAATTAATCTCATCCATAAAGATCCTGATAAAAAACATAAAATAATGACCGAATACAAAAAAAATATATCTATAAAAAAAGTATAGTTTTGATTAATTGTTAATAAAGAAAATGCATAAAAAGGAATTAGTCCAGCGTAGCCTAATAGTTTAGTTATTTTGTTTAATTCCATTAAATAAATCTTTTGAATCCGTATGCAGCAATAACACCTACTAAAATAGCAACAATCATACAGCCAACCGCATATAGTCCTGGAAAATTTTGGGCTGTATGTAAAATTAATTCAGTAGCATAACTCATCGCAGGAGGAGCTGCATGCGAAATAGTTATGTCAGCACTTGGTATTATTTTATGAAAAAGTAAATCATAGCCAAATTTAAAACCAAAAATTAATACTAATATTGACATCATCGCTCTTAACTCTTCACTTTTTAATTTTCCGCTTATTTTGGTTCCGAATTGAGCACCTATAACCGAACCAACAACTAAAATTAAAACTAAATATATATCTACGGTGTTGTTATTAAGAGCATGCAATAGTGTTACAATCATCATAATAAAAATCATAATAAACAAAGAGGTTCCAGGAACGAGTCTTGCTGGCATTCCTAAAATATAAATCATGATTGGCACAAGTAAAAAACCTCCACCCACACCCAACATTGCTGATAATATTCCTACAATCATACCAAAAAAAATAGGAGGAATGATGCTTATATAAAGTTTAGATTTTTTTATTCTTGTTTTGAATGGGAGGTTATGTACCCAGTAGTGTTTGTGTAATCTAGTTCTG
Source organism: Pelagibacteraceae bacterium (assembly GCA_008638025.1). Classification (GTDB taxonomy): domain Bacteria; phylum Pseudomonadota; class Alphaproteobacteria; order Pelagibacterales; family Pelagibacteraceae; genus IMCC9063. The sequence goes on from VTPF01000065.1 coordinate 3,564, forward strand.
ATAAATCTATTTAATTGAATTCGTCTTATCTCAATTAAACTTTCGACTAGCATAGAGATTCCAATCGTACTTAACAAAACACAATACATTATAGAGATAATATTATTGACAAAGCCTTTTGATTGAAAAAATTGAAATAAAATGATCCCAGCTATTGATCCAAAAATTCCACCAATGATAATAAGTAAACCCATTTTTATATCTAGCTGATTTTTAAACCAATGAGCTAACGTTCCTGAAACGGAAGCAGCTAAAATATTATTCGCACCATTTGCCACCGCATATATAGGTGGTATGCCAAGAAAAATTAAAATAGGAGTTATTAAAAAACCACCCCCAATACCAAGGAGCCCTGCAAAAAAACCAACAACAATGCTGACAATTAAAAGAGTAGCGATATTGATAGATACGTCTGCAATGGGTAAGTAGATTTGTAGCATTAATTTAAACAAAAACTCATTAAATATGCATTATTCTTCACAGAGTTAAATGTCAAATTGCTAAAATATTAACTTGACCGTAAAACTTTATCAAAATATACCCCTGCTCGGAGAAACTTATGGCAAATTTATGTGAATTAACTGGAAAAAGACCAATGAGTGGTCATAAAGTTAGTCATGCAAACAACAAAACAAAAAGAAAATTTTTTCCAAATATTAAAAAAGTAACTTTAAGAAGTGAAATTCTTAATAAAAATATTAGATTTAAGATTTCTACTAGAGCTTTAAAAGCAGTAGATTTTAGAGGTGGAATTGACGAGTTTTTAATCAGAGCTAAGAATAAAAAATTAGCTTTAAGAGTTAGAAAAATTAAAAAAGCAATA
>VTPF01000066.1 GCA_008638025.1 Pelagibacteraceae bacterium
ATCGAATTTAGCAGAGGATGTTGCAGATAGGTTAATTATTTCCTCTATTAAAAATTAATTTTAATGTCTTACCTGCTCTTAGGATTAGTTCTCGGAATCATTATTGGTGCTAATGACGCTGTAAATGTTTTTGGTTCAGCAATTGGATCAAAAATGCTGAGATTTTCTTATGCTATTATATTTTTTATTATCTTTGTTATTTTGGGAGCAGTTATAAATGCACAATATCCCTCGGCAATTTATGAAAAAATTGTTCCCGGTTATTTTTCTATTAATAATACGATTTTTATTTTACTTCCTGTAATATTTGCAACATTATTTTCTGTAAAGTTAAAAATTTCAAGTTCAATTTCTCAATCACTTATTTTTTCTATTATTGGATTTGCATTAGCAAAAAAATTGAATATTGATATCAACTTATTTAAACAAATAACTTTTATCTGGATTCTTACCCCTTTTTTTTCTTACGTTTTATCTATTTTTTTTTATTATTTATTAAATCTTTTTTTGGGATTTTTTAATTTAAATATATTTTATAAAGATTTTATTATTAGATCGCTATTAATTATATTTGGATGCATTGCGGCTTTTGCTTTAGGTTCTAATTTAACAGCATCTGTAGTTGGAATTTTTGCTCCTTACGTTAATGAAACTATCTTAATTAATCAAAATTTTCTATTTTTCTCAGGATCATTGTGTATAGGATTAGGTGCTTTATTTTTTTCTAAAAAAATCATTCATAATATAGGGTCCAAAGTATCAAAAATAAATCCCATCTCTGCACTTGCAATCTTGTTAACTCAAATTTTTGTTTTATTATTTTTTTCTTCACAGCTAATTATTGAAAATATAAATATAATTTTTAGTATTAATTTATTTGCAATGCCTATTTCAGCATCCCATGTCACTTTGGCTAGTATATTGGGAATTGCCACGTTTAAAAAATTTAGAGAAACAAATATTAAAAATTCTTTTATGATTATTAGTAGTTGGATATACTTACCAGTAATTGTTTTTCTGACTAGTTACTCAATAACTTTATTATTTGGTTAAATCTTTAAAATTTGGAACTACATCAAAAAAAGCCTTTATGGCATTAAAGTCATATCTTTTTATTAGACAACAAACGTATTCAGTTGCATAAAAATTAGTTGAAGAAAGTTTGATAAAATTAATTTTAGGTAATTGAATTTGCTCAGTACTATAAACAAATCCTATTCCCATATTATTTTTAACTGCTTCAAAGATTCCCTCTCTGCTTCCAATAGTATATAATTTTTTTTTAATTCCTAAATGCAATAACTCTTTTTCTACTAAAGCTCTAGTTTGAGATCCTTTTTCTCTTACAATAAATGTTTCATTGACAATATTTTTGAATGAAACAATTTTTTTTTGAGATATTTTATTTTCTGTTGATGCAAATAAAATCAGTTTATCTCTTACAAGCGGTTTCGAGTATAGTAAGGTTTGATCATTTAAGTCAGCTAAAATTCCAATATCTATTTCTTTTTTTAATAATTTTTCTTTAATTTGAATAGAGTTTCCAAAGACAATGTTGCAATTAATTTTTGGGTATTTTTTTGAAAATTTACTTAATATCGGCATTAGATGAATGGGAGCTACAGTTCCAATATTAAGCGTTCCTGTTGAAAGCTGATTTGATGATTTTAGTAGATTTACCGCTCTATCATGAATATCTTCTATATCTTTTGTAATATCATAAAGCTTTTTACCGTAATCAGTTAATAAAATTCCACTACCATTTCTAATAAATAATTTTATTTTATATCTGCTTTCAATTCCTTTGACTTGCTCAGAAATTGCTGACTGTGAAACATTTAAAACTTTTGCAGCCTTAGTAAAGCTAAGATGTTTAGTTACAGCATTAAAACTTCTGATTTGAGTGTAAAGCATATAAATTTTATATATTCATTATATATAAAAGTGTAAGGACTAAAAATTATATTTAATATAAAACATAACCAAACAAGATATTTATTACAATCATGAAAAAATTAATAACCGTTAACAATAGATCATATAATTGGCCTTCCAAAACTACTGTGATCATTTGTTTAGATGGCAGTGAGCCAGGTAAAAATGGTTATATTGAGCAGGCAATAGAAATGGGATTTATGCCCTGCATGAAAGAGGCAATCAATAAAGGCACATATGAACTTGGAAAGTGTGCAATGCCAAGTTTTACCAACGTGAATAATCTTTCTATAGTTACAGGAACTACCCCTAATATTCACGGAATATGTGCGAATTTTTTTTATAATCCTGAAGAAAAAAAAGAAACGTTAATGAATGACGAATCTTTTTTGAGAGCTTCGACTATTTTTGAAGCATTTGAAAATGAGGGAGCGCAAATTGCTGTTATTACTGCAAAGGATAAGCTTAAAAAACTTTTAGGTAAAAATTTAAAAAAATCTATTTGTTTTTCTGCGGAAAAAGCAGATCAAGCTAATTTGAAAGATTCTAGAATCGAAAATGTTTTAGAGATTGTTGGGAAGCCAGTTCCTGAAGTTTACAGCGCAGATTTATCAGAATTTATTTTTGCAGCTGCAGTTAAAATATTAGAAAGTAATCAAAAAAAAATAGATTTAATGTATTTGTCAACTACGGATTATATTCAACATAAAGCTGCCCCAGGAAGTGAAATAGCAAATTCATTTTATCAAATGATTGATGGGTACATTAAAAAACTTCTTTCATTAGGATGCAAAGTTGCTTTTACTGCAGACCATGGCATGAAAGCAAAAAGCAAAGCAGATGGAACTCCTAATGTGATTTACTTGCAAGATTTACTAAATAATGAATTTGGAAAAAATTCTACCAACGTTATTTGCACTATTACAGATCCTTATGTTGTGCATCATGGTGCACTAGGATCTTTTGTGACAATTTATATAGATGATAAAAGTAAAATTGAAAATATTAAAAATTTTATTAAAGGCATAAAAGGAATTGACGTTGCTTTAACTAAAGAAGAAAGCGTTAAGCAGTTATACCAGCCAAGTGATCGTATAGGAGATTTAGTAGTTACTTGTAAAGCTGATTATGCTTTGGGAAAAGGTGTTAAAGATCACGATTTATCACAATTAAAAGAGCCACTCAGATCACATGGTGGATTAGACGAAACCTCAATTCCTATTTTTGTTTCAGAAAAATTAAACGAAAATTATAAGAAAAAAAAACAACTTAATAATTACGATATTTTCGATTTAGCTTTAAACTACGATGAATAATTTATTTAAAATTAAGGGCACCTTTGTAAATGGAAAATGGATGAACAATCCTAATACATACGAAGTATTCAATCCCTCTAATGGAGAAAAACTATGCGATGTTCCCATTTCAGACAATGAGGAATTAGAACTGGCTGTTCAGTCGGCTGCAAAAGCTCAAAAATTGTGGCAAAAAACATCTTTAAATCAAAGAGTGCAAGCTCTTTTAAAACTTTGCGATAAGATTCAAGAGAGAGCAGAAGAATTTGCTTTAATCGATTCTTATGATTCTGGAAATGCATTAACCGGAATGAGAAAAGATGTGGCGATGACCATTGAAAATATAAAATATTTCTGTGGACTTGTTAGAGAGGTAAAGGGTGAGACTTTTTCAATGGAATCAAAGCATATGAATTTTACAAGATATCAGCCTTATGGAGTAGTCTTGAAAATTAATCCTTTTAATCATCCATTCAGATTTTGCGTAGAAAAAATAGCTGCACCTTTGTTAATGGGAAACTCATTAGTTATCAAAAATTCTGAGCAAGCACCCATATCTCCGCTTAAATGGTGCGAATTGCTCCCCGGTATTTTCCCAGATGGTTTAATTAATGTAATAACTGGAGGCCCTGAAGGTGGATCCTATCTAGTTAAACATCCATTAATTAAGAGAATTGGAGTTATATCTTCAGTTAATACTGGTATTGCAGTTAATAAAGATGCTGCTCCTTATTTAAAAAATGTTTCGTTAGAGCTTGGTGGAAAAAATCCTCTCATGGTTTTTGATGATGCTGACCCAGAGTTCGCGGCAGACTTGGCAATCAAAGGAATGAATTTGAATAGGCAAGGCCAATCTTGTAGCTCCACATCGAGAGTTCTGGTTCACAAGAACTTAAAGGATGAATTTGTTAAGCATCTAATTAATAAAGCCAAAGCAATTCCAGTTGGACTTCCATGGATAGAAAAAAATGAAATTGGTCCTATCGTTTCTAAAAGACAGTTTGATAAAGTAATGGAATATATCGATTCTGGAAAAAAAGAGGGGG
>VTPF01000067.1 GCA_008638025.1 Pelagibacteraceae bacterium
AAGAAAAGAAAAAAATAGTTTTATAAGTATTTTTCAAAAAAAACGCTCTCTAATTAGAGGGCGTTTTTTTTATTCTACAAGATTTTTTTCAGGAGTTTTGCCAAGAGCTTTATTTAACTTTTCTTTAGCATCTTCTTCAGTCACAGCAAGAACTACAGTTACTTCTCCCAAAAGTCTTTCAAAAGCTTTTTCAAAAAGTTGTCTCTCACTATATGATTGGTCAACTGGCATATCAGTATTTTTATTTAAGTCTCTGACTACTTCTGCAATTTGATAAATTTCACCTGAATTAATTTTTTGCTCATACTCTTGGGCTCTTCTGCTCCACATTGTTCTTTTTACTTTTGCTTTTCCCTTTAATATAGAAATGGCTTTATTAATTTGATTGATACTTGATAAAGGTCTTAAGTGAGCTTGTTGATTGGTAGGAATTGTTAAAATTAATTTATCTTTAGTAATTTCAATTTTATAAAAATTAATATCAATTCCAGCAATTGTGTCTTTTTCTACAGATACAATTTGACCAATTCCGTGCTTAGGATAAATGACATAATCTTTTATTTTGTAAATTCTTTTTTCATTATCTTGTTTTTTTACTTTAGTAATTTCAATTAAAGGATCTTGTTGAGAAGTATAAACTCTTCCAGTTTTAATTATAGGTTTTGCTATGGTTATATTTTTGTTTTCATTAGATAAATTTTTATTTTCTTTTTTTGGAGCTTTTACTACTTTAGTTTTTTTTTCTTTCACAACCTTAGGAGCTTTTGCTACTTTAATTTTTTTTTCTTTTACAATTTTAGGAGTTTTAGCAATTTTAGCTTTTTTCATTCCGGTTGCTTTGAGAAGGGATTGTTTTAATTTTTTTAGCATTAATTTTTAGTAGGCGATGGAAATAGCTTATATTAAGATTGTTTTCAACAAATTTAATTATTTTTTGTCCCCAGAACCTGGGTTTTCATTGTAATATTTATCTAATTTATTTTTTTCATCTTTAAATTTTTCCCAATCTGAAAGTGGCTCTTTCTTTTTGGTAATAACTGGCCAAATTTCAGATAATTTTTTATTGATAAGCACTAGTTTTTCAGCACCATCATTGGTATCTGGTTCTATGGCATTGATAGGACACTCAGGCTCACACACCCCACAATCAATACACTCGTCTGGATTGATCACGAGCATGTTTTCTCCTTCATAAAAACAATCAACCGGACATACTTCTACACAGTCTGTCAGTTTGCACTTCACACACTTGTCATTAACTACATAGGTCATAATTTTAATTTTTCTTTAACCTTTATTTTAATTGCACCTAAGTCTGCATGATCAATATAAGTTAGACCAGCAACTCTGCGTATTAAATTATCTTCAAATTCATCTAATTTTTGGTCTGCATATATAACTTCTATAAGCATTTCAATTATTTTAAGCCTATCTTTGTAACTTATTTTTTTTATTTCACGGGTGAGGTATAAAATTTGATGATTATTTTCCTCCTCCTTTTCTGCTTTTCTAAGAAGATTATCAATATTATTGTGATCATTTAGTCCTAATTTTTTAAGACAAAGTATAATTGTCTCCTTTTCACTTTTGTTATAATGACCATCTAACCTTGCAGCATGTACAAATAAAGTTGCTATAGCCAATTCTAATTCTGAGTATTCTTCACTATTTTTACAAGACCAATTCATTAAGAGATTATTTTAATTTTTTTTAATTGATAAAACGGGCTATTAGAATTTTTAATATTGATTTTTTTAGAAAAGTTTTTTTTGGTAATATATTTAAAAAGTATTTTTTTATTTTCTTCTATTAATTTATAGTTCATTTCTTTCATCAACTCTTTAAAATCTTCTTTTGTGCATCCAAGCAAATTTAACATTTCATTTGTAAGTTCAAAAATATTATCTTTACTAGATGAGATAATTTTTAAAAATAGTCTTTCTAAAATATCAACTCTTATAATATATTTTTTAAAAGTTTCAAAACCACATATCAAAAGATATTTTTTATTTTTGTTGTGAAAATTTTTAATAAAATTTAATCCGAATTTGGGACATTCATTTTCTGTCAGAAGATTGAAACAATTCCAAAGAATAGTTTTAAAATTAACTGCTGCTGGTTTTAGCATTCTTGGTTGGTAAATATGATACCTTCCAATTTTAATTCCCAATTTTCTTATTATTGATCTATCTTCTTGGTTTAGTTGCTTTATTATTGAATTTACATTCTCTCTTTTTAAAACTCCATTATTTTCAAACAGTTGATAGCAAAGTCCTCTTATAAATCTATTTTCAGATTTATTTTCCTCTATTTTAATTAAATCTTGCAATAGATTATTTTTTTCACTTTTGAACCAGTCAAGTAAACGTACTAATATTTTTTGCTGATCTTGTGGGGTAATGCTTTCATCCACAATAACTTTTATATCTGGATTTAAATAATTTTTTCCAGGATAAATTTTTCCTATAATTTGATCTTGCCAATAAATATTTTTATCTTTTTTCAAGCAAAATTGTTCAGAAGAATTGGTAATGATTCTAATTCTTTTTTGAAGCTCATTTGCAGCCCCATTTCTAGCAGCTTTTTTGATAGATCTAATATCTGTTTGAAGTGTGGCATTTGAATAATTTAGAGAAATTTTTAAGCCATGAATTTTTCCTACTAATTGGCCATCTACAATAATTTCATTCTTTTCAGATATTTTTGCTTCTAATTGCAAATCTTGTTTTAGCCCCCTAGACAAAATACTAATTCTTTTATCAACAAAACTTTTAGATAGTTCTTCATGGAGTCTATCTGATAATTTATCCTCTATATCTTTCGTTTTTGCTATCCAATAGTCATGATTTTCGACCCAATTTCTTTTGTTTGCAACATAAGACCAAGTTCGAACATGAGATATTCTATTTGCAATAGCATCAATATTTCCGTTTAAATTATCTAAGTTTGATACTTGTTTTTTTATCCAATCATTAGTGATTTTGCCGATCCCCGTTGTTAAAAAGTTAAATACATTACTTATTATTTCCAAGTGTTCATTATAGGAACTTTTGGTAAAATCAGGAATTTGGCAACATTCCCAGAGAGTTAAAATATGATTTTGTTCGTTATTAAATTTTAAATCTGAATTTTCCGATGTTAGGTATTTAAATATATTTTCATCTATAAGTTCTCTATTTCTTAAAAGGTTTTCAATAGGGGGAGTTTGATTAATACTATTAATAAATTTAGAGGCACTAGAAAAGTCTAAATTAGAGTTTCTCCAATAAATATTAAGCACACTATCGAATTTATGATTTTCAAGTTTATCTATTTGTTCGCTAGTTAGTGATTCACAATTTCCAGTAATACCGAAACTTCCATTATTCGTATATCTTCCAGCCCTGCCACTAATTTGTCCTATTTCAGTATTTCTTAAGCTGCGTATTTTTTTTCCGTCATATTTTCTCAAACTACTAAAACTTACGTGATCTATATCCATATTGATCCCCATACCGATGGCATCAGTTGCAACTAAAAAATCTACATCACCTGATTGATAAAGTTCAACTTGTGAATTTCTAGTTTTGGGACTTAAAGACCCCATAACAATTGCAGCACCACCTCTTTGTCTTCTTACAAATTCTGCAAGAGCGTAAACCTCATCAACAGAAAAAGCTATAATAGCACTTCGAGGTTGAATTCTTGAAATTTTTTTATGACCCGTATAGATAAGTTTTGATAATCGTTCTCGATATATAAATTCACTAGAGGGAACTAATTCCGAAATAATATTTTTCATTATATCGGCTCCCAAAAACATTGTTAATTTATCTCCACGATAATTTAATAATCGATCTGTAAAAATATGACCTCTTTCAGGGTCTGCGCACATTTGAATTTCGTCAATTGCACTAAATTCAAAATTTAAATCTAGAGGCATTGACTCAACCGTGCACAAATAATAATTGGCCTTCGGAGGAATAATTTTTTCCTCCCCAGTAATCAAAGCGACTCTATCTGCGCCTAATTTTAAAACACATTTGTCATAAACTTCTCTGGCTAGTAGCCTCAGTGGAAATCCTATAACCCCGGTTTCAAATTGCAGCATTCTTTCAACTGCTAAATGTGTTTTGCCTGTATTGGTTGGGCCCAAGACAGATATAATTTGTTGATTCATCATTTATGGTCTAAAAATTTTTGACCTACTATATTTAGATTTGGCCTTAGAACAAACTAGGCATAAAACATGA
>VTPF01000005.1 GCA_008638025.1 Pelagibacteraceae bacterium
CAAAAAAAAAAAATAAAAAACATAACCAGCATTACTGCAAAAATTAAAACTTTATTACAATATCAGTTAAATTGTGATTTTGAGAAAAAATATTTTTTAAAAAAAGTTTTTATGCATCTTTCTAAAGAGAGAAAATTTTCTCAAGTTCTGGATTACTGCTTTAAAGTAAGTAGCAAGATGTGGGAGCTTGCTGGAGATACAGCAACAGATTTAAATTACTATTCAAAAAGACTTATTTTAAGTGCAGTATACTCTAAAACATTTGTGCAATTACTAACGTTAAGTGATTATAAAAAAGAAAAAATTATCGAAGATATTGATCATTCTTTGCAAAAAGTAAAAACATTTAATGAAATAAAATCTAAGATTTGCTCCTCAGATATACTATCGATTTTAAATAAGTTTAGGCCTGAACAGTCGAAAGGTAGGGGTTTTTAAAATTTTATACTTTTTGTTGCTTTAATCCTATGCAATGAAATATTTCTAAAATAACAAATTTATTTTTTATCTTTTTTTCTAAAAAAATAACTCCTTCTAATTTATCCAAAACTATTCTTCTGTCTTTTCTATGAGCAACTAATGTAAAAGTTTCATCAAAAATAGTTATAAAAATTTTTCCATCAAAGTTAACTTGATCTTTTGTTTCTGTAATATCGGTATAAATATTATGATAAGTGACCTCGCCAGTACCAGTTTTGCTAAAATTAGTAGCTGTACATTTAAGATTATAATTTGCAAATGCAGAAAATGGATAAACAAAGCTAAATATTAAAATAGTTAAAAACCATCTAGTGAATCGCTTCATAGATAATATTAACAAGAAAGATTGTTTATGAATAGTTTTAATTATTTAAGGATAGTAAAATGACCCATTTTTCTTTTATCTTTTATATCTTTTTTTAGATAATCAAAAAAAAATTCATTTGCTGCAAAAGTTCGAGATCTATATTTGGTAATTTCATTTCCTATAATATTAGTCATTTTAGCGTTTGATATTTTTTTCAAAGGTATGTTTTCTAGATGGCAAACAGCACGAATATGATTTTCAAATTGACTTATGTTATGTGAATTTATGGTAAGATGACCAGAATTATGAACTCTAGGTGCAATCTCATTTACATATAATTTATTTTCTTGGTCTATAAAAAATTCGACACACATGGTTCCAATATATTGTAATTTTTCAGATATTTTTTTTGCAATTTCTTGTGCTTCTTTAAAAATTTCCTTTGTTATGTTTGCTGGGATAGTAGTTGTATTTAGAATTTGATCTTTGTGAATATTTTCAAAAGGCTCAAAAATTGATAATGAGCCATCTTGGTATCTGGTAATAATAATAGAAATTTCTTGTTTTAAATTAATAAATTTTTCCAAAATATAATCATCAGAAAAACACCATTCTTTTTTTACATCTTCTATAGTTTTAATAACAAATTGACCTTTACCATCATATCCAAGAGTGCATGTTTTTAAAATTCCAGGAAGTAAATTTATATTTTTTTCAATATCTTGTTTTGATTTAATTAAAGCATAGGATGTTGTAGCAATTTCTAAAGTTTTTAAAAAATTTTTTTCTTCAAATCTATTTTGAACAATTTTATTAATTTGAGGATCTGGATAAACTCTTGTAATTTTGGATACCTTATCTAGTATTTCAAAAGGAATATTTTCAAATTCAAAAGTGATAAAATCGCAAGATTTTGCGAATTGTTCCAAGGTTTCTGATGAGGTATACTTAGTATAAATAAATTTGTCGCAAAAATTTTGAGCAGGAGACTCTTTATCGTCTGTAAGAATGGTTGTGCCGATGTTTAGTTTTGTTGCAGCCTGACAAAGCATGCTACCTAATTGACCCCCACCAATAATGCCTAACATTGGTTTGTTTGTATTCATGTCTTAATTAGGTTTTTTTTTAACAGATGTTGTTTGTTTATTTCTCCAACGATTTAAATTAGTTTTAATTTGTTTGTTTGAAAGTGCAATAATTGATGCTGCCATAAGACCAGCATTGATTGCCCCATCTTTTCCTATTGCCACTGTTCCTACAGGAATTCCCTTTGGCATCTGAACAATCGACAATAAACTATCTAGTCCTTTTAATTTTTTACTTTCAATAGGAACTCCAATTACAGGCAGAGTGCTCATGGATGCTATCATTCCTGGAAGGTGAGCAGAACCTCCAGCGCCCGCAATGATTACCGAAAAGTTTTTTGATTCCGCTGTTTTTGCAAAATCATACATGCGGTCAGGAGTTCGATGTGCAGAAATAATTTTAGCTTCAAATTTTACTTGCAGGTGCTTAAGAGTATCAGCGCACCATTTCATAGTGGGCCAGTCAGATTTGCTACCCATTACAATAGCAACTTTTTGTATTGTATTTTTTTTTACTTTCACGAAAAAACTTTTATTCTGCTGTGCTTACTTGATTTGCTTTTTCTTTTTTCTTGGCTTTTTCTAGCTTTTCTTGTTTTCTCTTTGCTTTCTCCACAGCTTTCATTAAATCTGTTTGTGTACATAAATTAGCAGCTACAGGATCTTTAGGAGAAATATTAGACATATTCCAATGTTTTCTAGTTCTAATTCCTACAACTGTATTTTTTGTAGTTCCGACTAATTTGCAAATTTGGCTATCAGCTAATTGAGGATAATTTTTAGCTAACCAAGCAATTGCGTTGGGACGATCCTCTCTTTTTGCAATTGGTGTATATTTTGTACCTACCATTTTTTTTACTTCGATATCCATATTCTTTTGATTCATTGTTAATGGTCTAGAAGGATCTTCCGACGATAATTGAATTTCTTCTCTAGTTAGTTGATTGGATAAAATAGGATTGTAAGCTTTGATACCAACCGCTACATCTCCGTCAGCAATTCCTTTAATTTCAAGTTCGTGCAATCCGCAAAAATCTGCAATTTGCTTAAATGTTAATGTTGTATTGTCTATTAACCAAACAGCTGTCGCTTTTGGCATTAATGGTTGATTCATAAAAAACTATGCCTTTTGTAAATTAGCAAATCGTTTATTAAATTTGCTTACTCTTCCTTTATCTTGAAGTTTTTGTGTAACTCCTGTCCATGCTGGATGTGATTTTGGATCAATATCGAGTTTCATAACATCACCTTCCTTACCCCATGTTGACATGGTTTGAAATTCAGTACCATCTGTCATTTGCACAGTTATAGTATGTAAGTTTGGATGAATATTTTTTTTCATAAGATGGCTGTTATAGCAAATAAGTCAAAATAAACAAGAAACTATAAAATTGCTTATCAAAGAGTTTTTGCATGTTTTAGGTTAGAAAAAAAATAAAAAAAGGCCAAAATTAACAAAAAAACAACATCAAAATAAAAATGATAATTTTTTCCAAGATGCAAGAATATAAAACCAGCTAATGGCTGGCCAAAAAATCTTGCAGCTGCTTGTGATGAGTAAGCAGACCCTAATGCCAATCCTTTTAAATGGGGTGGAGAAGCTTTGGAAATGAGACTATTAATACAAGGTCCGGTAACACCAATGCCATAGCAAAGCAGTATAATTGCAACGGGTATTAAGTTGATATTTGAACTTGGTATAATTAAAAAACCTAAAATTAAAGAAGTATAACCACTTCTAATCAGTTGTTTTTCTGAAAAAATCTTTAACAAGATCCTCAACAGCCCTCCTTGGACTAAAATTTGAGTAAGACCAGCCAATAACATTATAAAACCAATTTCTCTAGGGCCCCAGGTAAATGTTTCTTTCCCCCACATCGCAATTGTTCCTTCCATTCCAGAAAATGTTAGATGAATACAAAATATTAAAATGAAAAAAGGAAAAAGTTTTTGGTTTGCAATAGTTTTAAATTGAGATTTGAATTTCTCTAAAGAGTATTCGATTTTATAATCTTTTTTTTCTTTTAAGCTTTCATCTAAAAAGAAAAAAACATAAAGAAGATTGATAAAATTGATTGAGCAAGCAAACCAAGCTACATTACTTAAGGATTTAAATGTAAAATCAGATCCTGCGATTAATCCTCCAATTAATGGACCAATAGTAAAACCAAGACCAAAAGCCACACCAAACATACCCATACCCTTTGCTCTATTGTGCTCGTCCGTGATATCGGCAATATAAGCAGTACCAACCGAAACATTGGTTTTAAACAAACCAGCAATTACTCTTGATAAAAAAATTATAAAAACTGATCCACTTAGAGCTAAAATTATATTGGCTATTAATTCCGCAATACAATTCATTAGTAACAAAGGTTTTCGGCCTAGCTTATCTGATAAACCTCCCCAAAAAGGAGAAACGAAGAACTGAAAAAAGGAAAAGGAACCAAATGCCAGGGTGATAATAAATATATCGCCACCATAGTTGTGAATAAGAAAAGGAAGTGTAGAAATTAGTATCCCACTAAATGCAACAACATCTAGGAATAAAAAAAAAACAAATTTTATCATTTAATAGAAGATAAAATTTTTACCGTATCTAAATCAAGTCTTGAGTTGGTTGCTAATAATTCATTATTTTTCAAGTTAAATAATTTTCCTTTAAAATCAGAAATAGTACCACCGGCTTCTTTTACAATTATAATGCCCGCAGCAATATCCCAATATTTTAAATTTTTATGCCAAAATATTTCGGCTCTTCCAGCTGCTACATAAGCCAAATCTAATGCTGCACTACCTAATTTTCGTACTTGGTGAAATTGATTAGACATTGCAATATATTCTTCGTAAAATTTTTGTTTATTTGTTTCTGCAAATGCTGGTCCACCTGTTAAAGCCACAGATTCACCGATAATATTTCTTGAGGAAACACGAATCCTTGAGTTATTCAAATAAGCACCCCTGCCTTTTTCTGCATAAAACATTTCATTTTTAATGGGATCAAAGATAATTCCTGCAATTAATTCACCACTTTTTTCTAGTCCGATGGAAATAGCAAAATGAGGAATCCCATGCATAAAATTTGTTGTTCCATCAATGGGATCAATAATCCAGGTAAATTCACTTTTTTTCTCCTTAGTAGTTCCTCCTCCTTCTTCAGCTAAAAAATTATATCCAGGTCTTGCTCTTTCCAATTCTTCTATAAGAATTTCTTCTACTTTTTTGTCAGTTTTGGTAACAAAATCTCCGGGACCTTTTTTGGATACTTGTAATTTTTCAATTTCTCCAAAATCTCGAATAATAAATTTAGATGCTTTCACGCATGCTTTTTCTAAGACATTTATTTCAGGAGATAGAAGAGGCATTTAATTTGCCTTCTTCACGTATTCTCGTGTTTCAGAATCAATAACAATTCTGTCACCTTGATTAATAAAAGGAGGGACTTGAATTTTAATATTATTTTGAATTAATGCTGGTTTATAAGAGCTGGCTGCTGTTTGTCCTTTTACGACAGCATCTGTTTCCAATACATCAAATTCTAAATTTTTAGGCAGGGTAACTTTTAAAGGTTTTTCATCATAAAACTCGATCACACAATCTAAATTTTCAGTCATAAGATTTTCATCATCGCCTACTAATTCTTTTGCAATAGTAATTTGTTCGAAATCTTTCATGTCCATAAAAAATAAACTTTGATCATCGCTATATAAAAATTGATAGTTTCTTTCATCCAAGGATGCTTTTTCTACAGTTTCATCAGATCTAAATCGTTCATTTAATTTAGTTCCTTTGGTTATGCTTTTTAATTCTACTTGATTAAATGCCCCACCTTTTCCAGGTTTAACATGTTGCGCTTTTAAACAAAGCCACAAATCTTTTTCATGTTCTATGATGGTACCTGGCTTTATTTCGATTGCTGAAATTTTCATATCGCAGGGTAATACACCTTTTTTGATTTGAAATAAATTACTTTAATTGATTTAAAGCTTGTTGGGGGTTGTATTTCTTATTTTTCCAAATAAATCCTGAACATGCGATAAGGTTAGCACCATTTTTTAGCAAAATTTTATAGTTTTGATCATTAATTCCGCCAATAGCAATAATGGGTTTTTTGAGTTTATTTTTTGCCCACTTTAATAAGTCGAGGCTTGCTTTATATTTTATTTTTTTAGTACTAGTTTTAAAAAAAGATCCAAAGGCTACGTAAGACGCTCCATTAGAGATTGAGTTCAAAGCAAGTTTTTTTGAATTATGACAAGTTGCACCAATAATTTTAAGATGTTTAAATTTTTTTTTAACTACTTTGATTTTTGGATCTTCTTGTCCTAAGTGGCATCCATCACACTTTAGTTGATTAGCGATATCTGGAAAATCATTAATAATTATTTTTGTTTTATTTCCAGCAATCTTTTTTATTTTTTTTATAGTTCGGATTAATTTAGGTCTGGATAATTTTTTTAATCTTATTTGAAGATAAGCTATGCGATTAGATTGTAATAATAATGGCAAATAATAATAAAATGATCTATTTAAAGTATTAGGTGTTATTAGATAAATATTTTTTTTTGACAATCTAAGCTGCTATCTCTTTACTTTTATCCCACTTGCCAGTCGCAGCTAGACTGTTCATGAATGCTCTTTTATCAAAAACTTTTTGTACATTTTCCTTATCTTGAATATTTTCTGCCCATTTTTTTAAAGCACTCTGTTGTAATGCTCTTCCATACGAAAAAGTAAAAATAAACTTACTATCATTGATTTTATTTATTTCATTTAAATTTTGTGTAGCTTCCACTTCACTTTGTCCGCCAGATAAAAATGCAACTCCAGGAACTTCTTCTGGAACATTATTTTTTAAACATGCTAAAGTTTTAGCAGCTACCATTGCAGCTTCATTTTTGATTCCAGAATCTGATCCGTTTAAAATCATATTTGGTTTTAGAACAATTCCTTCTAATCTTACCTTGGCAATTTTAAGTTGATTAAAGCATTCATATAAAACACTAGAAGTAACTTCATAACACTTTTGCATATCATGATTTCCATCCATTAAAACTTCCGGTTCAACAATGGGAACCATGTTTGCTTCTTGTACTAATGCAGCATATCTCGCAAGAGAGTGAGCATTTGAAATGATCGCTGCATTACTGGGAAATTTACTAGATATTTTGTATACAGCTCTCCATTTTGTGAAGCGTGCTCCAAGTTCATAATACTCTTTTAATCTTTCTCTTAAGCCATTTAATCCTTCCGTGATTAATTCATCCGGAGATCCGGCTAGAGATTTTGTTCCAGCATCTACTTTAATACCAGGAATGATATTTTGCTTTCTTAAAAGTTCAGGAATAGGTGTTCCATTGCTTGATTTTTGTCTTAAAGTTTCATCATATAAAATAACTCCACTAATATAGGAAGAGGCGGTTTTTGAAGTAAACAGAGTTTCTCTAAAATTTAATCTATTTTCTTCAGTAGAAGGAACTTTAACAGCAGTTAATCGTTTGGTCATAGTTCCCGTACTTTCATCTGCCGCAAGAATTCCCTTGCCTGAAGCCAACATTTGTAAAGCAATTTGATCAATATTCATGAAAATAATCTATATAAATTTAATTTTTAATTTCAAGTACTTTTAACCCAGGAAGTATTTTGCCTTCCAGCCATTCAAGAAAAGCACCTCCAGCTGTGGATATGTAAGTAAAATTTTTTTCTTTTTTAGATTTTTTAATAGCAGCAAAAGTATCGCCACCACCAGCTATAGAAATTAATTTTTTCTCTTGAGTAAGTTCCGCTATATTTAAAGAAATTTGGTTTGTACCTTTTGCGAAGCTATCTTTTTCAAAAAAACCTAGAGGACCATTCCAAAAAATAGTTCTGGATTGTTTAAGTACTAAAATTATTTGATTTGTAGTTTCTTGACCAATATCTAAAATCATATCATCTTTTTCAACTTCATCTAAAGTTTTATTGATACCTTTTTCTTCAAAAGTTTTTGCAGTTACAACATCAGTTGGAAGTATTAATTTGCAATTATTACTTTCTGCTTGTTGAAGAATGTTTTTAATAGTTGAGTTGATATTTTCTTCTATTTTTGATTGTCCAACTTCATAGTTATTATATTTTATGAAATTGTTAGCCATAGCGCCTCCTATTATCATAAAATCTATTTTAGGAAGCAGGTTATTAATTAAATCAATTTTAGTTGAAATTTTTGAACCACCTATGATGCAAGTAATAGGCTTTTGTGTGTCTGAGACGATTGAGTTAAGTGCAACTAATTCTTCTTGAATAGTTTCTCCTGCATAAGAATCAACAAACTTAGTAATTCCATGGATAGATGCGTGTTTTCTATGAGAGCATGAAAAAGCTTCATTGATATATATATCGCATAAACTCGCTAATGTTTTGGCAAATTCATCGCTGTCTTTTTCTTCACCGATATCAAACCTTAAATTTTCTAATAAAAATATTTTTTTATTTTCCTTAATTCCTTCTTCAATATTTTTTTTAAAATCTTTCTCTATAAATGCAATTTCTGCTTCAATAATTTTTTCAGCTGCTATTTTAATGGGTGCCAATGAAAAACCTTCTTTACCTTTTACTTGAGGCCTGCCCAAATGAGAACAGAGTATTACTATTGCGCCTCTTTTTATGAAGTTAATAATAATTTCTTTTACTTTAATTATTTTTGTTGCATCTGTAACTCCTTCGCTATTTCGAGGAACGTTAAAGTCAACACGAAGTAAAATTTTTGTATTTTTTATATTTTTATTTTTGTCTAATCTTCTTAATGACTGCATTTGGATGAGCTATTTTTTTAAAAATAAAGCAAGATCCACCATTCTATTAGAGAATCCCCACTCATTATCATACCAAGAAAAAACTGTAGCAATTTTTTCATCAACCACTTTGGTCAATAAAGTGTCTACTATGGAAGACCTTGGATCATGATTAAAATCTGATGAAACGAGAGGCTGCTCACTTACTCCGAGGATATTCTTAAGATATGTTTTGCTTGCTTTTTCTAAGGCTACATTGATTAATTTTTCGTTCATTTTCTTTTTGGCAGTAAAAGACAGCTGAACCAATGACACATTGGGTGTGGGAACTCTAATAGAAATTCCATCTACTTTATTTTTTAAGTTGGGCAAAATTAATCCCAAGGATGTTGCTGCTCCTGTGCTTGTGGGAACCATTGAATTGGGAGCGCTGCGGGCTCTTCTTAAATCTTTATGAGAATTATCTAATAATCTTTGATCTGAAGTGTAAGAATGGATGGTGGTCATGTAGCCTCTTTCAATAGAAAAGTTTTTATCTATGACATAAGCCAAAGGAGCTAGACAATTGGTGGTACAAGATGCAACAGAAATAATTGTATCTTTAGAAGTTATATTTTTATGATTTACTCCATAAACAATTGTTTTGTCTGCATTCTTGCAAGGAGCGGAGACCAGTACTTTTTTTGCTCCAGCTAATAGATGCTTGCTAGAAAGTTCCTTAGAATTAAATTTTCCAGTACATTCAAAGACAATATCAATTCCTAATTTTTTCCAAGGAAGATTTTCAGGGTCATTTTCATGAAAACATAAAATCTTTTGGTTTTTTATTTTAATGCTACTCTTATCAAATTGGACTTTTGTATTTAGGGTGCCATGGATAGTATCTCTTTCTAGTAAAAAAGCGCTAATTCCTGTGTCTGCTCTATTATTTATGGCAACTACTTGAATTGATTTTGTATTATTTTCTATAATTGAACGAAGAACCATTCTTCCAATTCTTCCAAATCCATTAATGGCCACTTTAATCATTATTTACCTAAAATTTCTTTTGCTTGTTTAATTACATTATTACTAGTTAATTTGAAATGTTCATATACTTTTTTATAAGGAGCGCTTTTACCAAAGCTATCAATCCCTAATTCTTTTCCTAAATTTCCAGTATATTTTTTCCATCCAAAGGTTGAACCAGCTTCGATAGAAATTTTTGCATTAGTTTCATTGAGAATCTTATTTTTATAAGATTCATTTTGAATATTAAATAGTTCTTGGCATGGCATGGAAATGACTTTGCAGAAAATATTTTGTTTTGAAAGTTCCTGGGCAGATTGAATAGCCAGTTCAACTTCAGAGCCAGTAGCAATAATGGTGAGGTTGATACTCTCTTTTGTTCTAAGAACTTCATAGGCACCAAATGCACATTTATTTTCTTTGCTATGTTCTGTTCTGACAGGATTTAAGTTTTGTCTAGTTAAAGACAAAATACTAGGAGTTTGTTTTTGTTGAATTGCTAATTCCCAGCATTCAATGGTTTCAACTGTATCGGCTGGTCTAAATACATTTAGGTTAGGTATAGATCTTAAGCCTGCAAGCTGTTCTATTGGTTGGTGAGTGGGGCCATCTTCACCTAAACCTATTGAGTCATGTGTCATTACGTAAATCACTCTTTGTTTCATTAAGGCAGATAATCTAATAGAGGGTTTGCAGTAATCGCTGAATATTAAAAAAGTTCCTCCATAAGGAATGAGACTTCCATGTAAAGCAATCCCATTCATAATGGCACACATTGCATGTTCTCTTACTCCGTAATGAATATAACTTCCTGAAAAGTTACCAGGTTTAATAATTTTTTGACTTTTGGTTTTAGTATTATTGGATCCAGCTAAATCAGCAGAACCACCAATTAATTCTGGTACTTTTTCAGTTAATAAATTTAAAATGTCTTCTGAGGATTTTCTAGTAGCTGTTGGCGTGGGATTATTAATAGCCTTGGCTTTTGCATCTAAAAAAATATTATTAAATAATTGGGAAGAGTTGTCATAAAGTTTATTTTTTTTATTATTTACTTTTTTCTTCCATTTTTCTTGTTCTTTATTTCCTTTACTTCCTATTTGTCTCCACGCATGTAGAATTTCCTCAGGTATTTCGAACGGTGCAAAATTCCATTTTAGTTTTTTTCGAACTAAATTTATTTCATCTTCTCCAAGAGGACTTCCGTGAGCAGAAGATTTTCCTGATTTATTTGGAGAGCCAAATCCAATAATAGTTTTGCAAGAAATTACTGTAGGTTTTTTTGCTTTTTGAGTTTTTTTTATTGCATTATAAATTTGTTTTTCATCATGACCATTAATTTCAATATAATCCCATCCATAAGACTCAAATCTTTTTTTATAATTATCAGAGACAGTTAAATTGGTAGGCCCATCAATAGAAATGGAATTATTATCAAAAAACATTATTAAGTTTTTAAGTTTTAAATGTCCTGCCAAACTAAGAGCTTCATGACTAATTCCTTCCATCAAACAGCCATCTCCTGCTACCACATAGGTTTTGTGATCATAAATATTTTTTCCAAATTTTGCTTTTAAGATTTCTTCTGCTATGGAAAAACCAACTGCATTCGCCACTCCCTGTCCTAATGGACCAGTAGTTGTTTCAATACCAGTTCCTTTTTCATATTCTGGGTGACCAGCACATATGCTTTCTAATTGCCTAAAATTTTTTATATCCTTTAGAGAAACACTTTTGTAACCCGTCAGATATAAAAGAGAGTAAAGTAGCATAGAGCCATGCCCCGCAGATAAAACGAATCGATCTCGATTGATCCAATCAGGATCATTAGGATTAAATTTTAAAAAGTATTTAAAAAGAACTGTGCATACATCAGCCATACCCATGGGCATGCCAGGGTGACCAGAGTTAGCTTTTTGTACGGCATCTATGGATAAAAAACGAATTGCATTTGCCAAATATGAGTGAGTAACTTTTTTCATTAAAACCTGTTTAGACTTTGCTTCTCGAAATTAATAATACTTTGTTATATATATAAAAAGATAAATAAATAAATATTAGAACTATGAATAAACTAAAAGAAAAAGAAGAACACCTCTTTAGTTCATTGTCTAAACTAGATTCAATTACTGATTTAGTTCATAATTCAAAAAAAAAGATTGTAGATCTTGAACAATTAAAAATAGATCTTGAAGGAGAAAAAACCGATCTTCGTTTAAAGTTATCCACACTGGAAAATGAAAATGCAACTTTAAAGGAAAACTTACAAAGTCTTCATGATAAAGTGAACTTAGAAGACAACACTTCATTAAGTTTAAGGTCTAGAATAGAAGAAATTGAGCAAGAAAATAAAAAATTAAAAAAAGAAATTTCTGAAATGGAGCAGGAGTTGGAAATATCAAGATATAAACTTGCAGAAGCAGAAGAAAAAAAGAAATCAGTTGTAAAAAAAATAGATGAACTCAGCCAAGAAACTGATGCAATGATAGACGGTCAAGAATGGTAAATGTAAACGTTCGATTTAACGGTAGAGATTATTTATTAGCCTGTGAAGATGGTCAGGAGAACGAATTAGAAAAACTTACGGATGAATTAAATAAAAAGTACGAACAATTAAAATCAGATCTTGGAAATTTAGGTGAAGGAAAGTTGTTGTTAATTACTGCGATTCAAATTGTAGATGAAGTATATACTCTCAAAGCATCGCTTCAAAAACTAAAACAGCACAATAAGGAATTAGAAACTAAATTCAAAGAAATTAAGGATTTATCTATACAATATAAAAATGATCGAGATCGAGAAGTAAGAAATTTAAATGAAGAACTTGCAAACTTAAAAGTAATGATTGCTCAAAATGAAAATAGTTATTCAGAAGTTTTAACCAAAGTAAGCAATTCAATAAATAACTTTTTATCCAAAGCTAATTAGCTTTAATGAAGCCTCAACTAAGAAAAAAGTTTATCAATTTAAGAAAAAAAAAATATTTTGAGCTTAATTTGGAACAGGTAAATTCAATTAGTTCCTTTTTGTCAAAAATAATTAAGCAATTTAAAATTAAAATAATAGGAGGTTATTATCCAATTAATTTTGAAATCAATATTCTTCCCATTTTAGAACTTTTAAAAAAACAATGCTCGGTAGCTTTGCCAACGGTTTTGCAAAATAATAAAATGGATTTTAGGATTTGGAATGAGCACGATCCTTTATTTGTTAATAAGTTTGGAATTTTAGAGCCTTCTAAAAAAAATAAAAAAGTTATTCCACAGCTATTCTTAACCCCCTTACTTGCATTTGATCAAAAATTGAATCGATTAGGTTATGGAAGAGGTTATTATGATAGATATTTAATAAAGAATAAAAAATTTTTAACCTTTGGAGTTGCTTTCTCCTTTCAGCAAATTAAAACAGTTCCTGTTGACAAAAATGATGTTCCCTTAAAGGGCATTATAACCGAACAGGATAACTGGATGCAAAAATGAATTTTTTATTTTTAGGCGATATCATGGGAAGAGCGGGAAGAAATATTGTGGTGGAGAAGCTTCCAGAAATAATAAAAAAATATCAAATTAATTTTGTCATTGCGAATGGTGAAAATTCTGCAGGAGGTTACGGAATTACCGAGGCAATTTGTGAAGATCTTTTTGCAGTTGGTGTAGATGTTATTACTTCTGGAAATCATATTTGGGATCAAAAAGAAACTATGGATTTTATTGCTAAAGAAAAAAGATTATTGAGACCATGGAATTATGGCGAAGGAACTCCTGGAAGCGGATTTGAGATTTATGAGAAAAATAATTTTAAAATTGGTGTTATTAATTTGATGGGGAATGTGTACATGAAGAAAAATACAGATTCAGTCTTTCCTTTTATTGAGAATAAAATGAGACAAATCAAATTAAAAAAAGATCTTGATTTTCTTTTGGTGGATATTCATGCGGAAATTACTAGTGAAAAACAA
This sequence comes from Pelagibacteraceae bacterium, assembly GCA_008638025.1. Lineage (GTDB taxonomy): Bacteria > Pseudomonadota > Alphaproteobacteria > Pelagibacterales > Pelagibacteraceae > IMCC9063. The sequence goes on from VTPF01000005.1 coordinate 13,612, forward strand.
GCAATGGGTTATTTTTTAGATGGAAGAGCTACCTTGGTCATTGGAACTCATACCCATACCCCAACATTAGATTTTAGAATTTTAGAACATGGAACGGCGTATCAGACCGATGCTGGAATGTGTGGAGATTATAACTCCATTATAGGAATGGATAGCGATGTGGCTCTTAAGCGCTTTTTTACTCAAGAAAGAACTGAAAGATTAACCCCTGCTAGTGGAGAGGCCACTATTTCAGGGGTAAGAGTAGTTGGAGATATTAATACAGGTCTAGCTAAAGAGATAGAACCTATTATTATTGGTGGTCGTTTAACAAAAAAATTTATTTAACATAACAAACATTATGGCAGGTCATTCGCATTGGGCGGGTATTAAGCACAAAAAGGGAAAAGCAGATAAGCAACGCTCTAAACTATTTTCAAAACTCAGTAGAGAAATAACTGTTTCAGCAAAATTAGGACTTCCTGAGGTTGATTTTAATCCTAGATTAAGATCAGCAGTTCAAGCTGCAAGAGAAGCTAATATGCCGAAAGATAATATTGTAAGAGCCATTAAAAAGGCACAAGGACCAAGCGAAGATTCGAATTATGAAAAAAGTCAGTATGAAGGTTTTGGTCCAGGAGGAGTGGCTTTTATCATAGAAGCTTTAACAGATAATAAAAATAGAACCGTGACTAATTTAAGATCTTTGTTTGAAAAAAATGGGTGTTCTCTGGGAGTGGAAGGATCAGTTTCATATCAATTTGATGAGGTTGGACAAATAAAAGTGAAAAAAGAATTAATCTCAGAAGAAGAAATTTTTTCTCAATCTATTGAAGCGGGCGCGGAAGACTGTATTAGTGGAGAGCAGTATCATGAGGTTTTTTGTAAAAAAGAAAATTTTAATGATGTGAGGACATCTATTGAGTCTAAAATAAAAGATTTAAGTTTTGCAGGAATTATTTGGAAAGCAAAAAATTTAGTACCTGTTAACAAAGAAACATTTGAAAAAATAATTGATTTTATTGATTTGCTTGAAGATGATGAGGATGTTCAGAATGTTTATACTAATTTTGATGTGGACGAAAAAATTATAAAGGAGATGCAGTCGTGATTGTGTTTGGCATAGATCCTGGAGTAAGTGGGGCTATTAGTGTTTTTGAAAATAAAAAAATTATTAGTTTTTTTGATATGCCTACCATGCTGGATGGAAAAAAAAATAAAAGACAAGTAAATGCAGCTCAGCTAGCTCATGAAATTAAATCTAGAATGGCTGATAGAAAAGAAACTTCAGTTATCATTGAGCAAGTAAGTGCTATGCCAGGTCAAGGTGTAACAAGTATGTTTAATTTTGGACAGTCTTTTGGAGTGATCAAAGGCATTTGTTCTGCTTTAGGAATTGCTATTTATTTTATTAGGCCAGTAAAATGGAAGAAGCATTTTAATTTAATTGGATCAGAAAAAGATGCGAGTCGTACGAAGGTAATAGAAATGTTTCCTGATTTATCACCTCAATTAACTAAAAAAAAGGACTCGAACAAATCAGATGCAATTTTAATTGGTAAATATTTTGTTGATCATTATTCCAACGAAGGTTTTCATGGCTAGGCAATTTAAATTAAATATTAGAGTTTACTATGAGGACACTGATGCTGGTGGAATTGTGTATTATGCTAATTATTTAAAATATTTAGAAAGAGCTAGAACCGAAATGATTTATTCTTTAGGGCTCAAGCATCACATCCTTGATGAAAAATTCGGATTTCAAATAGTTGTTTCTCACTGTGATATTTCTTTTAAAAAACCTGCTTTATTTGAAGATCACTTAACTATTCAAACAGAGTTAATAGAATTGTCTGCGGTAAAATTAATAATGAATCAAAAAGTATTTAAAGTTGATTGTTGGACAAATAAAAAAAAAGAGGAGCTTGTGGTGGATGCAAAAGTAACTTTGGCTTGTGTAAATAAGCTAGGCAAACCTGTAAAAATGCATAAAGATTCCTTTAAATTGTTCAAGAGTTGCCTTTAGAAGCGAACCTATATAATTCTTGAAAAGACAAATTAATGACAACATTCAAAATTATTAAATACATATGGATCCAATAACAACAACAGCAGCAGCAAGTTTAGGAACGACAGATTTTTCAATTATTACTCTTTTTATGCGTGCCGATCTCGTAGTAAAACTTGTAATCATATCTTTATTAGTGGCATCAGTTTTTTCTTGGGCTTTAATATTTGATAAATATAGAATTTTTAAAAAATTATTTAAAGAAACGCAATTAGTAGAGGATCAATTTTGGTCATCTCGATCTGCCAGTGAATTTTATAAAAAAACAGATGGAGGTTCTGAGAATCCTTTAGTGATAGTGTTTAGGGCTGGGATGGAATGTGCTCAAGATCAAAAGAGTAAAGGGCAGTTGGTGGAAAGAACGAAAAGAGTTATGGATGTCTCTATTGATAAAGAAATTGAAAAGTATGAAAAAAATTTAACTTTTCTTGCAACGGTTGGTTCAGTTGCGCCTTTCATAGGTTTATTCGGAACAGTTTGGGGAATTATGAATTCTTTTCAGTCCATTGCCATTTCTAGAAATACTAGTTTGGCAATTGTAGCTCCTGGAATTGCGGAGGCTTTGTTTGCTACGGCCTTAGGTCTGCTTGCAGCCATACCGGCGGTTGTTGCTTATAATAAATTTTCTAGTGACTCTAGAAAATACACTCAAAAATTAGAAAATTTTACTCAGAGCTTTTTAACTATTATTTAAATGTCAATTCAATTTTCAAAATCTAAATCTCGATCTAGATCTTTGATGAGCGAAATCAATGTTACACCATTTGTCGATGTTATGTTGGTTTTGTTAATTGTATTTATGGTAACAGCTCCTATGTTAACTGTTGGAGTTCCTGTTAATTTACCAAATAGTGAAGCAGATTCTCTACCAGACGATCAAGAACCTTTAACCCTCTCCATTAATTCGAAAGGTGAAATATTTATTCAGGATACTAAAGTAGGGTTTAGTGAATTAGTTCCAAAGCTTTTGGCAATTTCAAAAAATAGAACTGATACAAGAATTTATGTTCGAGGAGATAGAAATATTAATTATGGAAGAGTCATGGAAATCATGGGTAAACTATCCGGATCTGGATTTTCGAAAGTAGCCCTTATTTCTGAAACAAGAAGGTAGCACATGTACAAAAGTGTATCGCTGTCAGTCCTTTTTCATATTGTTTTTATAGTTTTAACGGTCATATCACTTCCTTTTATCAAAAAAGAAGCCATCACCGCACAGCAGTTAATTGCTATTGATATTATTCAAATATCTGAAAAAACTCAGCTTCCTTTTGCTCCTAAAGCAAGAGAGATTATTGAAAAAATTCAAAAAGAAAAGGAAAAGAGAGTGGTTACTAAGCAGGCGCCACCCAAAATTACTCCTAAAGAAAAACCAAAGGCCGTCCCTCTTCCTGATCAATTAAAAACAAAAGCTAAAGAGGAAAAGAAAAAACAAAATCCCGAAGAGATAAAAGAATTGGTAAGACAGTCCTCCGAATTTGAAAAAAAAGAGTTATTTGATCCAAATAAAATAGCAGCATTAATTGATAAATCTAAAGAGGAAACGGCAGAAATTCAAAAAAAACAAAGTTTAGAAATTACTCAAAATCAAGATAGTTCAGTTAGTTTAAATAAAGGAATTACTTTAAGCCAGGAAGATGCAATTAAAGCTCAAATTTATAAATGTTGGAATATTCCTTTAGGTTTGCCTTATGATCAAAATTTATTAGTTCGAATAAGACTAAAATTAAAACAAGATGGATCTATTTTGTTTTCAGAAATATTAGATCATGCTCGCATGAATCAACCGGGTCAAGGTTTTTATAAAGTGTTGGCAGAAAGTGCTTTGCGAGCAGTGAAGTTGTGCGATCCTTTGAAGATGCCTGCCACAGGCTATGAGAAGTGGAAAGATTTACAACTTAATTTTGATGCAAAGGAGATGTTAAGAGGGTAAATATTCATTATGAAAAAAATTTTTCTTTCTTTTTTCCTTATTCTTTTTTTTACTCATGCAAGCTTTGCCTTAGTAAAAATTGATATCACCAGAGGTAACTTAGAACCTTTACCAACAGCGATATCTCCTTTTTATATGGATGATCCTGCTAAATTTTCCAGCCAGTTGAAAGCTTTAAAATTAGAAGAAAAAATTCCTGAATTAATATCTACGAATTTAAAAAGATCTGGTTTGTTTAATGTGATTGATCCAAAATCTTATATTCAGTCACCAAGTATTGCACATATGAAACCAACGTTTCAAGATTGGGCTTTAATTAAAGCACAGATTATGGTTTCAGGAAAATTAGTTATTGATAATAAAAAAAGATTACGAGTGGAATTTAGATTATGGGATGTTGTAAATGCAAAAGAGATTGAAGGTTTGGCATTATTTGCAACACCTAATAGCTGGAGAAGAATAGCTCATATTATTTCAGATAAAATTTATGAAAGAATGACAGGGGAGCTAGGTTATTTTGACACAAGAATTATTTATGTTGCCGAAACAGGACCAAAAGATCAAAGAGTTAAAAAATTAGCAATCATGGATCAAGATGGTGCTAATAATAAATATTTAACCTTAGGTAATGAATTGGTGTTAACTCCAAGATTTAATCCAACGGCACAAATGATTACTTACATGTCTTACTTTAAAAATCTGCCAAGAGTGTATTTATTAAATATTGAAACAGGCATGCAAGAAGTTGTCGGAGACTTTCCTGGAATGACCTTTGCGCCTAGATTTTCGCCAGATGGTAAAAAAATTATTATGAGTTTTGCGAAAGATGGAAATTCTGACATTTATTCTATGGATTTAGCAACTAGAGTAGTAGAGCAGTTAACTTCGCACCCGTCTATAGATACCTCCCCATCTTATTCTGCTGATGGAAATTATATAACTTTTAATTCCGACCGAAGTGGATCTCAGCAAATTTATGTCATGAAAAGCGATGGTTCTAATGTAAAAAGGATTTCCTTTGGAGAAGGATTGTACGGAACCCCCGTATGGTCTCCTAGAGGGGATTTGATAGCATTTACCAAAATATTTAAAGGCAACTTTTATATTGGAGTGATGAGAAGCGATGGATCAGGCGAAAGATTGTTGACCCAGAACTATTATCAGGAAGCTCCATCTTGGTCTCCCAATGGAAGGGTTCTTATTTTTTACAGAGAAACTAAAGCAGGAAAACAAGGTGTGGGAGCAAGTTCCTCATTATGGTCGATTGATTTGACAGGTTATAATGAGAGAAAAATTAAGACAATTACCGATGCTTCAGACCCTGCTTGGTCTGGTCTCTTATCGAAGTAATTTCAAAAAAAGCCTAATTATTATGTATAATTTAGTATCTTTATAGTTGCTAATAAAAAGCATATTATATAGAAACAGTTTATAAGTTTAATTAATATTTCGAGAGGTAAATAATGTTATCAAAAGGTTTAAGAA
>VTPF01000068.1 GCA_008638025.1 Pelagibacteraceae bacterium
ATTTAAAGATTAAAGATGATCATAAGTTTATCTTACGAGTGTTTGTAAATCTTACCTATTATGGACACTTTATTGCAGGAGCAGCTCTATTTTTAGTCAGAAACACTACTCTTTTATGAGTTTTTGGAACAAATATAAGATTTTAATTTTAACTCTTTTTTTAACCTATGTAATTTCTGTACCTGCCGGAATAGTTACAGGAACATCAGTTAGCACTTGGTATGCAACTATTCTAAGACCTAGTTTTAGTCCACCTAATTGGATTTTCGGTCCTGTTTGGACAACTTTATATGCATTGATGTCTGTTGCAGTTTGGAATGTATGGAAAGAATTGCAAAATCATAATCATTCATTAGCTAAAAATATTATGATTATTTACTATGTTCATTTATTAATTGGCGCAAGCTGGAGCTTTGTATTTTTTGGTTTACATCACATAGGCTATGCAGCTTTGATCATAGTTGTCATCCTTATTTTTATTCTATGGTTAATGAAACTATATTTTTCCATTAGCAAATTATCTTTTTATTTAATGGTTCCTTATTTATTGTGGAGCTCTTTTGCTTTAGTGCTCAATCTTTCTATTTGGAAACTTAATTAATTCGGTTCACGATATAAAAAGCAAGTTCTTGTAATCGTATTCTCTCACTAGTCTCAGGAAAAATACCAAGCGAGTCTGCTGATACCGATGAAAAGTGCTCTGCTCTTTTTTTACAAGCTGCGATAATTTGATATTTGTTGATTAAATGCAAAATGGTATCAAGATTTTCTTTAGTTCTAGTTATTTGGGCAAACATATTTTTGATTATAACTCTCTCATCTTTATTTGATTTTTGATAAAGCATAATGAGAGGAAGAGTTACTTTCCCTTCATAAAAATCATTTCCAATATTTTTACCAAAACTAAGATTGTCTGAATGATAATCTAAAATATCATCTGTAATTTGAAAGCAGGTTCCTAGATTTAATCCATAAGAAGTTAATGCTTCTTTTTCATTTTTAGTTCTATCATTTATACATCCACCTACTCGCATTGCAGCTGCAAAAAGAGAAGAGGTTTTGGCATTGATAATTTCTAAATAGGTTTTTTCTAAGGTTTCTACTTCTTTTTCATTTTGTAACTGTAAAATTTCGCCTTGCGCTATTTCAGATGACACAGATGACAAAAGCTGGAGCACTTCTAAAGAACCATCCTCTACCATAATCTCAAAACAACGGCTCAATAGATAATCACCTGTGAGGATAGAGTTTTTATTACCCCAAATATTGTTGTTTGTTTTTTTTCCTCTTCTAAAATCAGATTTATCAATAACATCATCATGAAGAAGTGTTGCGTTATGAATAAGCTCAACGCATGCAGCTAACTTAATGTGCCGATCTCCATCGTAATTAAACAAGCCAGAAGATGCTATGGTTAAAAGAGGTCTAAGACGTTTGCCTCCAGATTGTATTAAATAAGAGGACATTTCACCTACTAGCTCAATGTGACTAGACAGTTTTTCCTTAGTAAATTCGTCTACTTTTTCAATTTCTGATTGATAATTTAGTTTAAGATCCTCATAGGGATTAGATACGTCTAGTTTTTTTAATGGAACTACATTGCTAGTCATGGGAATAATCTAACTTATTTAAAATTTCATAGTTACTTATCTAATGACGCACCAAAAGCAATTGAATCATGCTATAATTCTTTACTCTCTTTTTTGTACGATTTAAAAGGCTTAAACCAAATATGATTTTTGATATGTTTTTTAAAAATAAACCAGTTGTTGCACATATTCGCCTAAGCGGTGTAATAGGTAATGTTGGACGATTTCAACAGGGCTTAAGCTATGCCTCGCATCATGAAATTATTAAAAAAGCTTTTTCTTTAAAAAAAATTAAAGCAGTCGCTATTTCTATTAACTCACCAGGTGGATCACCTGTGCAGTCACACCTTTTATATTCTTTAATTAGAAAGTTGGCTGATGAGAAAAAAGTAAAAGTTATAACTTTTGCAGAGGATGTTGCGGCATCGGGAGGATATATGCTTGCTTGTGCTGGAGATGAAATTTATGCGAATGCTAGTTCTATCGTTGGATCTATCGGAGTTATCTATTCTGGTTTTGGTTTTCAGGATTTGATTAAAAAAGCAGGAGTAGAACGAAGAGTTCATACGGCTGGAAAAAGCAAAAGTATACTAGATCCTTTTATGGAAGAAAAACCTGAAGATATTCAAAAACTAAAAGCGATCCAAGAAGATCTGCATAAAGAATTTATTCAATTAGTGAAGAACAGCAGAAAAGAAAAAATAAAACCTGGCTCTGATGATTTGTTATTCAATGGAGAATTTTGGGCAGGAAGTAGAGCTAAAGAACATGGGTTGATTGATGGTATTGGTAATGCCTTTCAAGTTTTAGAAGATCAATTTGGAAAAGAAATAAAGATTAAAAATTTTGAGAAACAAGAAGGATGGCTTAAGAAAAAATTATCTTCAAGCATGTCAGATGCAGCTTCGTCTATGCTTTCAGAATTAGAAACCAGATCAATTTGGAATAAATTTGGATTGTAAAGTATGGCAGTAAAAAAAACGAAGGCCAATACTACCAAGGTCAAAGCTATCAAAAAGAAGCGACCTGATTTTTTAAGCTTTCAAGAAATTATTTTTAAGTTACAAAAATTTTGGTCTGACCAAGGCTGTATTATACTCCAACCTTATGATTCAGAAATGGGTGCTGGCACTTTTAATCCTGCAACCACGTTGCGATCATTAGGTCCTGATACTTGGAAAGCTGCCTACGTTCAGCCCTCGCGCAGGCCAACCGATGGAAGATATGGTGAAAATCCTAATCGTTTACAACATTATTATCAGTATCAAGTGATTATCAAACCATCTCCTGAAGATGTGCAGAAACTTTATTTAAAAAGTCTTACTGCCATCGGAATTAATTATAAAGATCATGATATTCGTTTTGTTGAAGATGACTGGGAAAGCCCAACCTTGGGAGCGGCCGGATTAGGCTGGGAAGTTTGGTGTGATGGTATGGAAATTACTCAGTTTACTTATTTTCAACAAATGGCAGGTTTTGAATGTAAGCCAGTTTCAGCAGAAATTACTTATGGATTAGAGCGATTAGCTATGTTTATTCAAGGTAAAAAAAGCGTATTTGATATCGAATGGAATAAAGAAGGTATTAAATACGAAGCTATTTTTAAACAAGCTGAACAAGAATTTTCTGCATATAATTTTGAGCATGCCAACACAAATACATTATTACAAGTATTTAAATTTGCCGAAGAAGAGTGCAATGCCTTGTTAGAAAAAAAACTGTGCCTACCTGCTTATGATCAATGCTTAAAAGCTAGTCACACTTTTAATTTACTTGATGCAAGAGGCGTTATTTCCGTTTCTGAAAGAGCTGGATACATTACCAGAATAAGAAATTTAGCTAAGGGTTGCGGTCAAGCTTGGTTAGATAGTCAAAAAAAATAAATGTCTGATTTTTTATTAGAATTATATTCGGAGGAAATACCTCACGGATTACAAATCGATAGTAGAAATAGTTTGCAATCTTTATTTGTAAAAAAATTAGATGAGCAAAGCATCAAGTATAAAACTATTAAAGTTTTCTCTACCCCAACTCGTTTAACTATTTATATTCAAGGTTTGCCTTCCAGTTTGTCTTTGCCAGCAAAAGAAATTAAAGGTCCTAAAGTAGGATCTCCAGAACAGGCTTTGGAAGGATTTTTAAAATCTAACAATCTCTCAAAAAGCGATGTTGTAGAAAAAGAGATTGATAAAGGTAAATTCTATTTTGCCAAAACTAAAAAACAAGAAATTAATCTACAAAATTTATTTGCAACCCAAGTACCCGAGTTATTAAAAAGCTTAAATTGGAAAAAATCAATGCGTTGGTCTGATTATACTCTGACGTGGGGAAGGCCACTCAAATCAATTTTATGTTTATTTGACAAACATCTGGTTCATTTTAATTTTTTTCACTTACAATCCTCCAATAAAGTTTTCTTTGGAGGACCTTATGATGAAAAAACTTCTATTGTAAAAGATAGTTCGCAATATTTTTCTATATTGCAAGACAAGAAAATTATTCTTGATCAAGAAATCAGACAAGAGCTTGTATTAAAATCATTAAGTGCTGTTTTTAAAAAATCAAAATGTGAAGATAACCCTAGTTCTAAATTAGTCGAGGAAGTAACTAATT